>NZ_JASBOF010000021.1:0-36078 GCF_039907195.1 Corynebacterium sp. c3Ub_189
CATAAGGACCGACGGGGCGCTTTTCTCTGTGGGTTGCGCAGTGCGCCAGTAGGAGAGGAGGCTGCAGCCGCGCGCTAAAGCTTAGGCCGGCAGCCAGGCGTAGCCGTACGGTCCAAGCTCTACTGGGCCCAGATCGATGGACCGATCGCTGAAGTTGTGCAAGCACAGCAGATCGCCGCGCTGGTAGCCAAGGACGGCTTCCTCGCCCGTCTCGACCGGCTCGCACGGAGCGGTGCCGAGATCCGGATGGGCATGGCGCTCGGCAATCATGGAGCGGACGGTGTTGAGCAACGAAGTGGCGTCATCAAGCTGAGCGGCCACGGAGGTACCTCCCACAACCGGAAGGCGGGAAGGCGCGTTGGTACTAAAACCAGAGTGCTCGGAATCGTCCCACTGCATCGGGGTGCGCACCGCATAGCGGTCCGGGAGCGTGGTGTCATCGAGCATGCCAATCTCATCGCCGTAGTAGATAAACGGTGCGCCCGGCAGGGTCATCAGCAGCGAGAACATGAGCTCCACCTTGCGGCGATCGCCGTTCATCAGCGGCATCAGCCGGCGGGCAATGCCCACATGGGCGCGCATTTCATCATCGGGGAGGAAAGCTTCATACATCAGCTCGCGCACGTCATCGTCCACCATCTCCAGAGTGAGCTCATCGTGGTTGCGCAGGAAGGTACCCCATTGGCAGCCATCTGGCAGGGCAGGCAGCTCATCGAGGATGGAGTAGACCGGGGTGGCGTCGGCAAGCGCCAATGCTTGGTACAACCGTGGCATAACCGGGAAGTTGAAGACCATGTGGAAGCGCTCGCCCTTGCCATAGAACTGCATGGTCTCGGCCGGAGGCTGATTGGCCTCCGCGATGAGCACCGCATCTGGGTAGTGGGTGTCCATGAAGGAGCGAATCTTCTCCACAAACTCGATGGTCTCCGGCAGGGACTCGCCACCTAAACCATCGCGTTCAAAGAGGTAAGCAATGGCATCAAGGCGCAGGCCGTCCAAACCCTTGTCCATCCAGAAGGACAAGATCTTGAACACTTCCTCCTGCACGGCCGGGTTATCGTAATTTAAATCCGGCTGGTGGGAGTAGAAGCGGTGGAAGTAGTACTGGCCGCGCTGGTCATCCCACGTCCAATTGGAGGTCTCCACGTCGGTGAAAATGACACGGATTTCGGGGTAGCGCTCCGGGTCATCGCCCCAAACATAGAAATCGCCATAGGGGCCGGTGGGATCCGTGCGGGAGGCCTGGAACCACGGGTGATCGGAGCTGGTGTGATTGAGCGCCAAATCCGTCATAATGCGCATGCCGCGGCGGTGCAGCTGCGCAATGAGCTCTTCAAAGTCCTCCATCGTGCCGTAATCCGGATGGATGGAGTAGTAGTCCGCGATATCGTAGCCATCATCGCGCAAGGGGCTGGCATAAAACGGCGAGAGCCACAGGCAGTCCACGCCGAGCCACTGGAGGTAATCCAGCTTATCGATGACCCCGCGCAGCGTGCCTACCTCCTTATCGCCATCGGCCTTAAAGGAACCGACGAGGGCTTGGTAGAAGACGGCATTGTGGTACCAGCTCATGAAAGGTCCTTTCTTTTTGCCCGCCAGGTCAGGTAGGTAAGGAGACACAGGGCGCCGGCTAGGAGGCCGGGCCATAGGGCGGGGGAGTCATGGAAGAGATTGAGTACAGCTTGGATAACCGCGAGGAGGCTAAAGAAGCCGAGGAAGCCTAAGGCGGTATCCCACAGCATGGCCCGACGCATTAGGCCTTGACACCGCCAGCGGTCAGGCCGGCGACGATGCGGTGCTGGAAGATGAGCACCATGATGACCAATGGGATGGTCACCAACGCGCCGGCGGCCATGGTGGCGGCATAGGGGTACTCGAAGGCGGACGGGCCGGAAAAGCGTGCAATGGCTACGGTCACCGGCTCGGTATCGGTGGTGGACAGCTGCTTGGCCAGCATGAACTCATTCCAGGTGGTGATAAAGGCGATGATCGCGGTGGTAAATAGCGCCGGCGCCGCCAGAGGGAGGAGGATGAGGCGGAAGGCCTGGGAGCGCGAGGCGCCATCCACCCGGGCTGCTTCTTCTAGTTCCCAGGGCAGCTGGCGGAAGAAGCTCAGCAGCGTATAAACCGTCAGCGGAAGTGCGAAGGAAATATTGGGGATGATCATCGCGCGGTAAGTACCAATCCATTCCAGGTTGCCAAAGAGCTGGAAGAGTGGGGTGACCAAGGCAATGGCCGGGAACATCGAGGCGGCCAGGATAATGCCGGTCACGATTCCCTTGCCCGGGAAGTCATAACGGGAGAGTGCATAGGCGGTAAAGACGCCGATGAGCACGGCCACCGCAGTAGTAACCAGGGAGATAAGCAGCGAGTTTCCCAGCGCGGCTAGGAAGTCATTTCCCTTATCGGTAGCCAAGGCATCGCGGAAATTATCCAGCGTGACGTGGGTGGGCCACGGGGTCGTATCGAAGGTGAAACGCTGATCCCGCAGCGCAGTCACCAGCATCCAGTAAAAGGGCGCCAGACCCCAGAACATGATGAAGACGATGCCGGCGTAGTGTCCGAATTTACGCATTATTTAGCTGCCTTCCTGCCGGAGACATCCGCGCCAAGGAAGCGGATGAGGATAAAGGCGACGACGAAGATGAGAAGGAAAATAAGGGTGGAGAGCGCGGAGGCGGAGTTGAAGTTACCTTGGCGCATATCCTCTACCACCAGCTGGGAAATGGTCGCGGTGGGGGAGTTGGAGGAGCTAGAAATCATGATGACCGGTAGGTCATACATGCGCAGCGCATCCAGGGTGCGGAAGAGCACAGCCACCATGAGCGCCGGGCGCACCAGCGGGAGCGTGATGCGGAAGAAGGTCTGGATGCGGTTGGCGCCGTCCACGCGAGCGGCATCGTAAACGTCCTTGGGAATCATTTGCAGGCCGGCCAGGATGAGCAGCGCCATGAATGGTGCTGTCTTCCATACGTCCGCGATGATGACAGCCAGGCGAGCGTAAAACGGGTCCGTGGTCCAGGCAATGTTCGCACCAAGCAGCGAGTTAACGATGCCATCTGGGGCGAACATGAACTGCCACAGCTTGGCCGTGACGGCCGTAGGAATGGCCCAGGGGATAAGCACTGCAGCGCGCACCAAGCCGCGGCCGCGGTACTCACCATTCATAATGAGCGCCATCAGCATGCCCAGGATGGTCTCCAGCAGCACGGTAACGATGGTGAAAAAGAGCGTGATCTTTACCGCCGGCCAAAAGTCCGTGGCTATAACGCCCGGCGGGCAGGTAGAAATCTGACCAGTGCCGGAAACACACCGGTTATTAATCCAGTACAGATAATTTTCCAGCCCGGCAAAGCCGCCTTCCTCAAAAAGCCCCGTTTGCGGGTTGAGCTGCCTATTGCCTTGGAAGGACAGGAAAATAGCGCGGATGATGGGGTAGCCGATAATGACGGCGAGCACGATGAGCGCCGGAGCAATCAGCCCGGCCACGCGCCCATAATTCTTGCGCTGGGGCTTCGGCGCGCTTGCCGACGCCCCCTTCGGCGCCCCCTTGGACGCAGTCGGCGAAGCTATAGCCACGCTGGACCGCCTTTCTGTTCAAGAAATGCTAAGTATTGGCTAGATTCTATCCCCATTAGGGGAGTGAAAACCACAAAGGGTGAGGCGGCGGGGTGTCCGCCTACCTCACCCGGATTGGGCGTTTAGCCCTGGGAAGCCGATTCGATGGCCGCCTTCATATCGGCGGTGGCATCATCTACCGACTTGCCATCCGTCAATGCAGCGTAGGCATTGTCTTGGATGGCCTTGGAAATTGCCGAGTAGAACGGGGACACCGGGCGCGGTGCCGCGTTCTCCAGAGATTCCTTGAGTGCCGGCAGGTACGGGAATTCCTGCTGCAGCTGCGGGTCATCGTAGATGGAAGCCAAGACCGGCGGGAAGGACTGCTCCGCAAAGGACTTCTGGTTGTCCTCATTGATGATGAACTTCATGAAGTCGAGCGCAGTGCCCTTATTCTTGGAGTTGATATTGATGCCGTTGTTATAGCCGCCCAGCGTGGACACACCTACGCCATCCTTGCCCAGCGGGGCCTGAACCTCGACGTCGACGCCGGCATCCACCGCGTTGGAGTACATATACGGCCAGTTCATGGCGAAGGCGGTCTTGCCCTCTGTAAAGGCCATATTGGTTTCTTCCTCGGTGGCGGCGGTGGAGTCCTTGGAAATGGTCTCATCCTTGTAGGCATCCACCATGGCCTGCAGGCCGTCCTTGGCCTCCTTGGAATCAACGGTGACGTTGCCGTCCTTATCTAGGACAGAACCACCCCAACCTTCCATAAAGTCGGCGGTGTTGAGTGCCAAGCCCTCGTACTGCTTGAACTGGGTGGTCAGGCAGTCCTTGCCCTTGTCCAGTGCCTTGCACGCGGACTTAAGGTCCGCGAACTTCTCCGGTGCCTTATCTGCGAGCTCGGTGTTGCGGAAAAGCAGCTGTCCGTTGGTGTTTTGCGGCAGCGCGTAGAGCACATCGTTATAGGTGGCAGACTCCACGGTGGCCGGCAAAAGCTCATCCGTATCGGTTTCAAAGTCACCATTGAGCGGCTGGAGCCACTGGTTGGCGGCGAACTCCGCGGTCCACACCACGTCGAGGGCCATGACATCGTAGTCATCGCTGCCCGCCTGCAGGGACTGCACCAAGGTTTCGCGCTGGGCGTCGGCCTCGCCGGCCAGCTCCTTGAGGGTGACCTTCTCGTCTGGGTGCTGCTCGTTCCACTTCTCGATGATGGGGGTCACCTTGTCCGTGTCATTTTTGCCCATGGCAAAAGTGATGGGGCCGCGCGCATCCGCGCCGCCCTCAGAAGAACCGCCCTCGGCGGAATCGGAGGAGGAGGAAGAAGAGCAGCCGGCCAGTGCCAAAACTGCGGTTGTCGCAACGGTGGTGCGAAGCAGGAATTTCTTCATGGAATTCACCTTTCGGAAAACTTTCGGTTCTTTAAACCTAAAATACGGACACCAAAAGGTGGATAATTTTGACCTATTTAACTCTAAACGGGGGTAGAAAAGGGGCTGTGGGTGGCGGGGACGCGTACCTGCGTCCCGGCTTTCTCCGCGGTTTAGGCTCCGCTAGAACTAGTCCTGCGCGATGCGGCGGCCCGTTTCCGGATCGAAGCGGTGCGCCTCGCGTGGGTTGAAGGTCAGCACTACCTCCTCGCCGCGCTGCGGTGGGGTTCCTTCGGCCCGGGCGACTAGGCGCTTGTCACCCACGGTGACGTAGACATAAGACTCCGCACCCAGCTCTTCCACGATGTCTACGACGCCCTGGAACCCCACTGGGCCCTTATTTATGAACATCTTTTCCGGGCGCACGCCTACGCGGGAGCCGTTGTAATCGAAGATATTCATCGCCGGCGAGCCGATGAATCCGGCAACGAATTCGTTCGCGGGGGCGTCGTAAAGCTCGCGCGGCGGGGCTACCTGCTGCAGCTCGCCGTCCTTGAGCACCGCCACGCGGTCGCCCATGGTCATAGCCTCCACCTGGTCGTGGGTGACATACACCGTCGTCGTGCCCAGGCGCTGCTGGAGGCTGGCCAACTCCGCGCGGGTCTGTACGCGCAACTTGGCATCCAGGTTGGACAGCGGCTCGTCCATGAGGAAGGCCTTCGGCTCGCGGACAATGGCCCGGCCCATGGCCACGCGCTGGCGCTGACCGCCGGACAAATCCTTGGGCTTGCGCTTGAGATACTCGGTAAGGCCGAGCGTTTCCGCCGCCTCGTGCACCTTGGCTTTGATCTCGGATTTAGGAAGCTTTGCCAGCTTCAGGGCAAAGCCCATGTTTTCCTCCACCGTCAGGTGTGGGTAGAGGGCATAGTTCTGGAAGACCATGGCGATATCGCGATCGCCTGGTTCCAGGTTGGTCACGTCCTTGCCATCGATGGTGATGCGGCCGCTGGATGTAGGCTCCAGGCCCGCTAGTGCTCGTAGCGTTGTGGACTTGCCGCAGCCCGATGGGCCAACGAGGACTAGGAATTCGCCGTCCGCGATATCGAGGTCCAAGTCTTTTACCGTGGGCGCGCTCGCGCCGGGGTAGGTGATGTTGACCTTTTCAAAAGTGACCTTTGCCATGCGCAACACACTAGCACCATTGGCGGTCGGTATCCTTGAAGCTTATGACTGCACTTGATTTGGAACGCATTCGCACCGCGCTGGCGGACGATTTCACCACCATCGATTTCGTGGAAAAGACCGGCTCCACCAATACCGATTTGATGCAGGCCACCAACGTTGCGGATGGCACCGTGCTGCTTGCCGACGAACAACTTTCCGGCAAGGGCCGCCTCGGCCGCACTTGGACCGCGCCGGCCGGCTCCCAGGTCATTTTCTCCGTGCTCTTGCTGCCGGAATCCCTCGAGCACCTGGGCACCCTGCCGCTGGCCGCTGGCCTCGCGGTGACCGATTCGATCGAGGGCACCGTGCTGAAGTGGCCAAACGACGTGCATATCGACGGCAATAAGCTGTGCGGCATCCTTGCCGAGGCCGGCCCCGTTGGCCAAGCCTTCAAGGCCGCGCCGAAGACCGAGCTCACCAAGGTGGAGGTAGGCAAGGCTGAAGTCAATAAGGCAGAGGTTAATAAGGCCGAAGTAAATAAGGCTGAAGTCAACAAGGCCGTAGGCGGCGCCGCACCATCCGCGCGCGTCGTCGTGGGCATGGGCATCAATGTCACCCTGACTCGTGAGGACCTACCGATTGAAAAGGCCACCTCGCTCGCGCTCGAGGGCCGCGATACGGACCGCACCGAGCTGGCCATTACCGTGCTGAAGAACCTGCGCCGCCGCATCGTGCAATGGGAGAACCAAGATCCGCAGCTCCTGCTCGACTACCGTGCGGTCTGCTCCTCGCTCGGCCAGGAGGTGCGCCTAGAAACCCCGTCCGGCGATGTCACCGGGCACGTCGATGAAATCGGCGAGGACGGACGCATCATGGTCGCCGGCGAGTACTACTCCGCGGGCGATGTCACGCACCTGCGCCCACAGCAGTAAACCACCACAGTAGACACGCGAGGTAGCATCCATAGCTATGGGACTAATGAAGATGGGCCAAGGTGAGGTCAAACGCGCGGATGTCTCCGCGCCGTTTCGCGCGCTGATTTTCCCCTTCCTCGAGCTCATCCTCATCACCGGCCTGCTGTGGATTGCCATCGGCTGGTGCGATGTCCAAGCAGTAGACCCGATGCTGCGCAACGGCCTCGTCGCGGTATGGGCCCTGCTAGGAATCTGGCGCTTTGTCATTCCTCTTTTTAAGGCCCGCCGCAAGCGCTTCATCGTGACTAATAGGCGCGTCATCGCGCGCGAGGGCCGCAATATCGATTCGATTCCGCTGCAGGATATCCGCGGCGCCCGCAAGCGCCGGGGCGGGGTATCCCTAGCGATTAACGGCTGGGATCGGGCCATGTATTTTCCCAACGTGGCCAAGCCCAAGCGCGTGGCCGAGATTATTAATGATCGCCCTTGGTTTTAACCTCGGTGGTGTGCAGCTGGCTATCCAGATCCTCGGGGGAGAGGTTGGCTCGGCTGAATTCTTGCGTCAGCGGCAGGCGCAGCTCTAGATCGGAAGCGGGGCAGAGCTCAACCGTTGCCTTATCCACTACGTAGTCCAGCACGTGGCCACCGGAAGTGCGGGCGGCGTCGATAAAGTGCACGTGGCAGCCCGGTACCGAGATTCCCTTTTCATAGACAGGGGTGCGGAAGCCGCCGATAACGCCCTCGACGTCCTTAAAGTGCAGCTCCTTATCGCCACCAACGGCCTCAGACATTGGTGGGTAGGGCTTTTCTTGTTTGACCACCGTGCGGGTGGTCACCTCCTTGAACGTGCCCACGATGCGCACCGCGTACATGTAGTTAGCGGAAGGCTCGAGCTTATCGATGAACGCGGAGAGCTGATCGCGGCGCAGGCCCGCGGGGGCGTCGGCAGTAATGCGCGGGACAAAGTTCGTGGCCACCGCGTAGGGGGTCCGTTGGTCTAGGTCTGCAATCTGCGCGGAGCCATCGCCGCGCAGCTGGTAGCAGGTGCCATCCAAAATGATCATCTCTCCGTCGAGGCCATCAAAGGTGCCGAGGCCAAAATTGCCCTTACCAAGCAGTTCCGAAATGGTCATTTCGCCGTCATAAATGCCGTCCAGCAAAGCGGTCATGAGGGAATTTTGGAAGATGGTATGACGAGTGAACATAGTATCCAGGCTAGTATTGGGGGACGTGAGTGACTTAAAGCCTATTGTAACTGTTTGTGGCGACGGCCAGCTGGCTCGCATGATGCAGCCGGCCGCCGCGGAACTCGATATTCACCTGCGGATTCTGGCCAGCAAGCCGGACTCCTCCGCCGCGCAGGTCACCCCGGACGTGGTGTTGGGGGATTACACCTCCTTGGAGGAGCTGCGCGGCGTAGCAGAGGGCGCGGATGCCATTACCTTCGAGCATGAGCATGTGCCCAACGAGCACTCCGCCGCGCTTATCGACGCCGGATTTAACGTCCAGCCACAGCCCACCGCCCTTATCTATGCGCAGGATAAGCTCAAGATGCGCGAAAAGCTCGCCGCGCTGGGCGCTCCTGTGCCGCGCTTTGCCGCCATCGACTCGGTGGCCGATGCCCGCGCCTTTTTCGACGCCGTCGATGGCCGAGTATGCCTCAAGGCCCGCCGCGGTGGTTATGACGGCAAAGGCGTATGGTTCCCCACCGCCGATAATTGCTTTGAGCTGGTCTCCGAGCTGCTCGAGGCCGGAACCCCGCTGATGGCCGAGGAAAAGGTGGAACTTACCCGCGAGCTTTCCATCTTGGTCGCCCGCCGTCCTTCCGGCGAGGCCAAGGTATGGCCGATTACCCAATCCCGCCAGGAAAACGGCATTTGCGCCGAGGCCATTGCCCCCGCCCCTGGCCTTACACCGGAACTTTCCCAGCGCGCGTCCGAGCTGGGCCTGTCCATCGCCGAGTCCCTCGGCGTGACCGGCGTGCTGGCCGTCGAACTCTTTGCTTTCGACGGCCCTGAGGGCGAGGATATCTCCGTCAACGAACTGGCCATGCGCCCGCATAACACCGGCCACTGGACCCAGGACGGCAGCGTGACCTCCCAATTTGAGCAGCACCTGCGCGCCGTACTCGACCTCTCCTTGGGCGCAGTCGACGCGCTCGCACCCGTTACCGTGATGGCCAATGTTTTGGGCGCCGACGAAGATCCCGCCATGCCTATGCCGGAGCGCGTCCGCGAGGTCATGCAGCGCTACCCGCAGGCCAAGATTCACCTTTACGGCAAGGACCATCGCCCCGGCCGCAAGATTGGCCACGTCAACGTCACTGGTGAAGATACCGACGAGACCCTGACCATCGCCCGCCAGGCCGCGCACTTCCTCGTGCACGCCACATGGGCTTAAAATCCTGCCTGTAGAAAGGACACTATGCAACCGCATGTAGGCATCATCATGGGCTCCGATTCCGATTGGCCCACCGTTGAACCCGCCGCTCAGGTCCTCGCGGACTTCGGCATCCCCTTCGAAGTCGGCGTGGTCAGTGCCCACCGCACCCCGGAAAAGATGCTGGCCTATGCAAAGGAAGCCCATACCCGCGGGTTGAAGGCAATTATCGCCTGCGCCGGCGGTGCCGCGCACCTTCCCGGCATGGTCGCTGCGGCCACGCCGCTGCCGGTCATCGGCATCCCGCGCGCACTGAAGGATCTCGATGGCCTCGACTCCCTCCTGTCCATCGTGCAGATGCCCAGCGGCGTGCCGGTAGCCACCGTCTCCATCGGCGGTGCGAAGAACGCCGGCCTGCTTGCCGCCCGCATCCTCGGCGCTGGCGACCCCGCCATCCAAGACAAAATGGTGGATTACCAGAAGCAGATGGCCGAGGAAGTAGAGCAGAAGGATAAGAACCTGCGCGACAAGCTGCTAGGGGAGTAGCTCTCCGGTCTAAGGCCAAACAAAACAAGCACGTTTTAGCCAAAACAACGTAGTTTTTCGGCAAAACGTGCTTGTTTTGTCTCCTAGTCTCTAGCGAAGTTCTCGTCGCCCCTTGCCAACATGCCAAACAAGCACGATTGGGCAAAATTCGCGGAGGAAAAGGGTAAAACGTGCTTGCTTTGCATCGTTGTAGCCTGCGGGGTGAGGAAGCGTGCTTTAAGCTTTCGGGCAGGGGAATAATGCTCAAAGGGGGAAGCATGGAAGAAGTACTGGTTTCAGGCTTAAGCAGGGGCGAGCTTAAAACTCATGTAGCGAATGGAAAGATAATCCGAATCGGCCGCGGGATCTATACGTGGCGGGAACCGACTCCCATGGAAGTAGCTCGCATCCTGCACAAGCGGTGGCCTGGAATCATGCTTGCAGGCAGCTCTGCGGTGCAGCTGTACTCCAAGAAGGAGATGACCTTTCCTCTGAAATTTGCCTACAAGCATGTCGTGAGTGGTTCGCAGTGGTTTGAAGTCGAGCGAACGCGGCAGAAAACGAGATTTACGTTTGAAGGTATCCCTGTGCAAAATCCCCTGCTAGCGGCTGCTGCGGTGGATGACGATCAAGCAGTAACGATGCTTGAAACGCGATATCAAAACAGGCGCGGTAAGCAAGCCTTAGAAAAAGACCTCGGATGTATCGCACGGGTACCAGCTCGGGTTCGGGAATTAGTGAACAAATCTGCGGTAGGAGCCGATAGCGAAGCAGAAAGGAAAGTAGTCCGCGCGCTTCAGCGGCGTGGGAAGAAGGTTCAGGTAAACCACCAGATAGGTCCCTATTTATGGGACATCGTTGTAGGGAAGGTCGCCGTTGAAATCGATGGCTATGACTTCCATAAGGCGGAGGATTTGGGGACTTTCGTTAAAGACCGCTGGAAGGGAAATGATGCGGCGCTAAGAGGGTATACCGTTCTTCGCTATTCAGGCAGCTGCGTTAAGCATCACTTGGTGGATGTGGTTCAACAGATTTCTGAGGCTCATGAGGGGCGAACGAATTTCGGCTCTCTTGCTCACGAATCCGTGTGGCGTTGGCATTGGCTTTTAGCCGGGTATGCAGCCGAGCCGATTTACGGCTAGCGCCTTTCAATTTCTTCCGTGACCTGCTCAAAAGAGAAGCGTTCGCCGGTATCGGCGGCGCGGGCTTGGCGGAGGGCTTCAGCATCTGCGGCGGCTTCGAGGCGGTCAAGGAATGCTAGTTCTTGAGGCGAAATGATAACTGCGGCTTCCTTACCGTTGCGGGTGACAACGGTGCGGGTGCCTGCGTAGTGGGCTTGGTCAATGACCTGGCCTAAGCGGGTGCGGAGTTCGGAAAGTGGCAAAGACAATGAAAGCTCCCAAAACATCAAAGTACTACTAGTACCAAGTTAGCAAAGAGTACAACTTTTTAAGAGGTCATGGACTACAACATCGCGTTTACGCGGCAGGCCAAGCGAGAGTTACAAAAAATCCATCAGGGAAACCGAAAGCAATATCAACGGATTAAGCGCGCGATCGGTGGACTGGCCCAAGACCCATATCCACCAGGATCTATCGCTTTGTTCGGCAGGAGTGGCCGAAGAATAAGGGTGGGAAATTACCGCGTGCTGTACTCCGTTGAGGAGCAAGAAGTGCTGGTGGAAGTGTTTACCGTAGGGGCACGCGGAAGCGTTTATAAGCGCTAAAAGGGCACACCGGAGCGCAGGATGACATTGGCAAACGGCGTGGTGGAACCGGTGCGCACGACGAAGGAGGCGCGGGCGACCTCGCGCTTGAGGTCATCGTGGGAGACCTCGGTAAGCGGTACTGCGGGAAGCAGGGAGCGCACCTCGGGCGGGGTGGCATCGGCGATGGTGGCGGCTTCGACCACGACCTCCTCAAGGAGGGCGGACAGCGTATCGGCGAAGGTGGGGATGCCGAAGGTAAGCGTGAGGTCGATGACGGGAACATCGTGGGGGATGGGAAGGCCGCAATCAGCGATGACAAAGGTATCGGTGTGGCCGAGGCGTGCGACGGCGCTGGTGAGCGCGGGATTGAGGAGGCCGGACTTACGCATCGGTGACCTCCGGCAGGGCGGATTCGGTGGTGGGGTAGGACGGTTGCGCGCCGTTACCGGTGGCGGCGAAGGCGCCGACGCGGGCGGCGAAAGTGGCGGCATCGACAAGCGAGGCACCGGTGAGGAGCTGGGCGCAGAAGGCACCTGCGAAGGCATCGCCGGCGCCGGTGGTATCCACGGCGGTCACGCGCGGGGTGGGGATATCCGTGCCGCTATCCGGGGTGGCTACGTAGGCGCCGTGGGCGCCGAGAGTCAGCACGACGGACCGGAAGCCGGACTCTACTAGGCGGTGGGCGAGCTCGCGCGGGGCGCCCTCAGAAGGCAGCCCGAGCTGGTCCAAGATGAGCCCGGCCTCGTGTTCATTGGCTAGTAGGGGATCGGCCTGCAGAAGCGAGTCGCGGTCGACCTTGACCACGGGCGCGAGGTTGACCACCACTCGGCCTTGGGCCGCCTCGACCGCGGCCTGGAAACCGGAGGCGGGGATTTCGCCCTGGAGGAGGACTACATCGGCATTGGCGATGGTGGAGGCGCGGGAGGAGACAAAGGGGGCGTCGACAAGCGCGTTGGCACCGGGGGAGATGACGATGGTGTTCTCGCCATCGGCCGAGACAGTAATGACGGCGAGGCCGGTATTGGTATCGGCCTGCTCCACAGCGCCGAGATCGATGCCGGAGGTGCGCATATAGTGCATGGCAGGCTCGGCATAGGGATCGGAGCCGACCGCGCCCACGAAGGCCACAGTGGCGCCCAGCTGTGCGGCCGCGACAGCCTGGTTAGCGCCTTTGCCCCCGGCCAAGATGTCGCCGCCAGAGCCCAGTAGGGTCTCGCCGGGTTGCGGGTGGCGCTCGGCGTGCACGATGAGATCGGCATTGATGGAACCGACGACGGTTAGCTTGCTCATTGGAAATCCTCCACATTGTCGCGGGTGACGGTGATGACCTCGACGGGGACGTTCTTCTCCGCCGCGCCACCGTGCAGGAGCGCTGCGGCTTGTTCGATGGCGCGGGCACCGAGCTCTGCGGGCTGTTGGGCGATGGTAGCTTCTAGCTTGCCATCTTTGACCGCCTTGAGGCCATCGAAGGTGCCGTCAAAAGCCACCACCTTGACCTCAGAGCCGGCCCGCGCCCCCAAAGCTTCGACCGCGCCGAGCGCCATTTCATCGTTCTCTGCAAAGATGGCCTTAATATCAGGATTGGCCTGCAGCAGGTTGGTGGCGACGTTGAGGCCTTCCGTGCGGTCGAAATTCGCTGATTGCTTGCCGACGACCCGAATATCCCCATACTTCGCAATCTGCTCTTCAAAGCCCTTACCGCGCTCGCGCGAGGCGGAGGTACCAGCGGTGCCCTGCAGGATGAGGATATCGCCCTTTTCCCCGATGGCCTCGGCGAGCTTATCTGCTGCCTGCGCGCCGCCGGCGACGTTATCGGAGGCCACCATGGAATCCAGTTCTACGCCGTTGACGTCGCGGTCCACGCCGATGACGGGCACGCCGTCATTTTTGATGCCGCGCACGGCTGGGGCCACGGCATCGGAATCGGTGGGGTTGACCACGACGACCTTGGCGCCCATCGAGGTGGCATTGCCCAGCTGATTGACCTGCTGGGCGGGGTCATCGGAGGCGTCTTGGATATCGAGCGGAACGCCGAGTTCCTTGGCCTTATCCTGCGCGCCGTGGCGCAGTTCGACGAAGAAGGGGTTGGTCTGCGTGGACAGCGCTAGCGTGATGCGGTTGCGGTCTTCTTCCGAGCGATTGCACGAGGCAAGGCCCAGCGCGAGGGCCGGTACGAGGAGGGTGGCGATGAGCTTTTTCATGGCGGGTGCTCCTTAGTTGGCCGTCTTATTGCGGATGACGTCGAAGCCGACGGCCAGTGCGATGACCAGGCCGATGACGATCTGCTGCCAGAAGGAGGAGACGTTGAGCAGGTTCAAGCCATTGCGGATGACCGCTAGCAAGATCGCGCCGACCAGAGTGCCAGTAGCCTTGCCCTGCCCGCCGGAGAGCGAGGCGCCACCGATGACGACGGCCGCAATAGCATCGAGCTCGTAGCCGGTGCCGGCCTGCGGCTGTGCGGATTCGAGGCGACCGGCCATGACCATGCCGGCCCAGGCGGCGAAGAAACCGGAGAGTGCAAAGACGGCGATCTGGATGCGCTTGACCGGCAAGCCCGAGAGCCGGGCGGCCTCCAGGTTGCCGCCTATGGCATACATGGAACGGCCGAGTACCGTGCGCTCAAGGATGAACCAGCAGATAAGCCCGGCGATGACCATCATGATGATGGGGACGGGGAAGCCTGCGATATCGCCGCCAAAGGCGTTAACGGCTGGCGCGGTTTCAATCGGTGAGCCCTGGGAGATGACTAGGGTGAGGCCGCGGGCGATGGACATCATGGCCAGCGTCGCGATGAAAGAGGGGATCTTGCCCCACGCAGTGGCCATGCCGCAGATGGCGCCGGCCAGCGCACCTACGATCAGGCCGAGAAGCAGGGTGAGCCAGCCAGGCAGTCCCGCAGTGGAGAACATATAGGCAGAGACCATGGCGCCGAGCGCGGCGACCGAGCCCACTGAGAGGTCGATGCCGGCAGTGACGATGACAAAGGTCATGCCGAAGGCCAAGATGGCCACCGTAGCGGCCTGGATGCCGATATTGAGCAGGTTCGCCACGGTAAGGAAATAAGGTGTAGCGATAAACAGCGCGATGCACAGGGCAATGAGGCCGACGAGCGCGCCATTATTCATCGCCCAGTTAACTACTCGATTCTTGGTCATGCTTCATCCTTGGGGTTGGTGCCGGCAGGTGCGGCAGCAGAGGCAGAGGTAGCGGAGGTCACGTTGGATACGGCGAAGGCCATGACCTCATCTTGGGTGGAGTTTTTGGGTAGCTGGCCGGCGAGTTGGCCGCCGGACATGACGAGGATGCGGTCGGACATGCCGAGCACCTCGGGCAGATCGGAGGAGGCCATGAGAACGGCGCCGCCGGCCGCGGTGACCTCATTGATGATGTTGTAAATCTCTACCTTGGCGCCGACGTCGACGCCGCGGGTGGGCTCATCGAGGAGGAGGACTTTGGAGCCGGCCAATACCCAGCGGCCGAAAACCGCCTTTTGTTGGTTGCCGCCGGATAGGTTCCGAATGGGCTGGGAGAGATCGGCCATGCGAATGCGCAGCTTCTCTGCTACGTCACCGGCGCGGCGGCGTTGGCCGCTGCGGTCTGCTAGCCCCGCCTTGGCGGTGGGGTAGAGGGTGGCGAAGCCGAGGTTATCGCCCACGGAGGCATCTAGAACTAGCGCTTGGGATTTGCGGTCTTCGGGGATATGACCCACGCCGGCGCGGATGGCGGCACGGATATCGTCGCTGCGCAGCTGCGTGCCGTCGACGCGGATGGTGCCGGAATCGTATGGGTCAGCGCCCGCGATGGCGCGAATGATTTCGGTGCGGCCGGCGCCTACGAGCCCGGCAAGGCCGACGACTTCGCCGGCGTGGACGGTGAAGGTGACGTCGTGAAAGGCGCCTGCGGAAGTCAGCTCGGAGACCTCCAGCAGGGCCTCACCGCGCTCAGGCGGAACCTCGCGCGGGTACTGATTGTCAATCTCGCGGCCGACCATGAGCCGTACCAGCTCGTCTTCGTCCGTATCGGCTGGGACCTCGGCGATGAAAGAGCCATCGCGCAGCACGCTGATGGTCTCTGCAATGCGCGCCAGCTCCTCCAAATGGTGGCTAATAAAGACCATGGCCACGCCCTTAGCCTTGAGCTCCTCGAGCACGGCAAAGAGCGCATCGACCTCCTTGCCGGTGAGCGCGGCTGTGGGCTCGTCCAGGATGAGAATGCGCGCGTTCATAGACAGCGCCTTGGCGATTTCCACGAGCTGCTGCTTGGCCACACCCAGCTCACCCACCGGCATGTCTAGGTCCACGTCCAAGCCGATAAGGTGCAGTGCTGCTTGGGCTTGCGCCTTGAGATGCTTGCGATTGACCAACCCGAAGCGGCGTGGGGTGCGCCCGAGCATGATGTTCTCAGCCACGGACATGGTGGGTACAAGGTTGAGCTCTTGGTGAATGGTGGCGATGCCCAGTGCCTCAGATGCCTTGGTATCTGGGATTTTCACCTCTGCGCCATCTACCAGGATGCGGCCGGAATCTGGTTCGTGCACGCCGGCAATCATCTTGATGAGGGTGGATTTTCCCGCGCCGTTTTCACCCAACAAGGCCTGCACCTGGCCGCGGCGGACGGTGAGGTCTACCCCCTTAATAACCTCCACCGGTCCGAAGGACTTGGTGACATTGTCCAGGCGCAAAACGCAGTTACTCATGGCGTGGCTCCATCGAGTTGGTGGGCGGTGGACATGCGCGGGATGTAGCGGGTTTCTAGCACCTCGCCTTCCGGTTGGTGCTTATCATTGATTGCCGTGATGAGCTTGGCTGTGGCGGTCTCGCCCATTCTGGCCACATCCTGGTCTACCACTGAGATAGGGGAGGGTTGGAAGCGCAGGTAGATGAAATCATCGAAGCCGACGAGCGCGATTTCTTCTCCGATGCGCTTGCCCGCATTATGACAGGCCTCCAGCGCGCCGGCCGTCATCATGGAATCTCCGGCAATGAGCGCGGTGACGCCTTCCTGCAGGAGTGCGATAGCACCCTTATAGCCCTCGCGGTGGCGGTAGCTGCCGTGGTGGATATGGGCAGGCATACCGCGGGTGGCTGTTTTGAATGCTTGGAGGCGCTGGCGGCCGGTGGAGGTTTCCTGCGGCCCGGACAGGTAGCCGATGTGCGTATGCCCCTTCTCCTTGAGTTGTTCCACGGCTTGTTTCATGCCCGAGTGGGGGTCTGAGAGCACTGCAGGAATTTGGCCCAGGGCGCGGTCAATGAGCACGAGCGGACGGTAGCTGCGCGCCTGCTCGAGTGCTTCTTCAGCGCCTTCGAGCGGTACGGCGATAATGCCGTCCACCTGGCGTTCCATGAGGGCATCGAGTGCCTTGACCAGCCGCTGTGGATCCTCGCCGCAACTGGTGATCATCGTGGCTAGGCCCTGCTTATCGGCGGCTTCTTCGATGGCTGCGGCCATCGCGGCGAAGTAGGCATTGTCCAGGCTGGGGATAACCAGGCCGATGGCATTGGAGCGGGAGCTGCGCAATGCCCGGGCTTGAGCATTGGGCCTATAGTTGAGCTTGATGGCCGTATCCTTGACGCGTTGGCGCGTGGACTCCGAGATGGCTGGGTTGCCCGAGAGCGAACGGGACGCGGTGGAAATGGATACTCCAGCAGCAGCGGCCACGTCCTTGAGAGTGGTTCCGGCCATGCTGTCCTCCTTGGTTTAGGCGTGTGGGCCGGCTTCTGGCCCTCCCGGGTGCAATCGATTGCACATTGGAGTTAAAGGTACGGCTATTTCCATCTTCCTGTCAAGAGCTGGCAAGTCTATGCTGGTATCCATGTCTGACCCGCTCCTTGTTTTGGGCTCCCGCGTAACCCATGGCTATCCCGGTGCTATGCTGCGCTCGCGCCTTGATAAGGCGTTGGCGCTTTATAGCGGTCAGCGCATCATTGTCTCCGGCCGTGGTGAGGCGGGACCAATGGCTACATACCTCATCGAACGTGGCGTGCCGGACGAGAACATTGTGGTGGAACTGGAAGCCACGAGCACTAATGAAAATCTAGAGAATGCCCACCGCTTGGCCCCGGATGCCGTATTGCACGTGGTGACCAATGATTTTCATATCCTGCGCACAGCGTTGTGGGCTTGGCACTTGGGTATTGGTGTGCACCTGCATTCCGCGCGCACCCCGTGGCGGTTGATGCCGCGCAATTACCTGCGCGAAGTCTTGGCTACGCCACACTCCGCGGCGCGAATAGTGTGGCGGCGGATGCGGGGGTAGGGTTCCCGCCCGGTGTGGCGGCCCGCTGTCCACCGGCGCTTCCAACCCCGAAAGAGGTTAACTGGAGGTTAACTCAAGGGCGGTGAGCTGCTGAAACCGTGGGGTTGAGTCGGCAGTTATGCAAACGATTGACCGACGCTTCGCAGTACTCCTAGGCTAAATGCAACGAAAGTTATAGCCAGAAAGGTCTTTGTTATGACCAGTGGAGGAGCGGCTGGCCCTGACGCTGACTACCCCAGCGTCGCACTTGCCCATGGCGATTATGCGGCCGAGATTGGTCTATTCGGCGGTGCACTCAAGGCGCTGACCTATCGCGGCGCGCCCTTGGTAGAAAGCTACGAAGGCAAGCCGCCGCTGATGGCCGGAGTGGTGCTGGCGCCGTGGCCGAATCGCACCGAAGATGGCTGGTTTGAATGGCAGGGGACTGCCCACCAGTTAGGCATCACGGAGCCGGAGCGCAATAACGCCATCCATGGATTCGCGGTGGATTGGTGGCACGTCAAGGAACGCTCGGACAACCGGGTGGCTCTTGCCTTTGATATTGAGCCGCGCCAGGGCTGGCCGTGGGCGATTCAGCTAGAGGCCACCTATACCCTCGATGAGCAGGGATTGCACCACCAGCTGACCGCACGCACCACGGAGCCCGGTGAGGTTCCCTTCGCCTATGGGCTGCACCTCTACCTCTCCCCACAGGGAGCTGGGGCGGAGGAAGCGGTGCTCAGTGTGGACGTCGGCAAGCGCTACCTGCTAGGCGCCCGCAACCTGCCTACGGGAAAGACGGAGCAGGTGCGCATTGTTAATCAGCCCATCGCCGAGGTGGACTGGGACGATTGCTTCCACGGCGAAGGCCCACTGACGGCCGTGTATTCGGCCGGTGGAAAGGGTGTGCGCCTGGAGATGGGCGAAGGCCTGAACTGGGTGCAGATGTTTACCCCGGCCGATTTCCCGCGGGCAGGCGGCCCCGGCAAGGCATTGGCCGTGGAGCCGATGAGCGCGCCGCCGAATGCGCTGCGCAGCGGGGAAGACCTCGTGCGCCTGAGCGCTCAGAAACCGCAGAGATTCACGCTGCGCCTTGCAGCAGAGAACAATAACTAGAAAGGTCAGCCATGGAGACTGCTGAATCCGTATTGAGGCTCGATGCCTCCTGGGTGGACTACTTCTTGGTAGCCATCTACTTCCTCTTCGTGCTGGGCATCGGCTGGGCCGCCAAAGCTCGAGTGTCTAGCTCCATCGACTTCTTCCTCTCCGGCCGGGGACTGCCCGCCTGGGTGACCGGCCTGGCTTTCGTCTCGGCCAACCTGGGTGCGGTGGAAATCATCGGTATGTCCGCCAATGGCGTGGAGTATGGCTTCCAAACCATGCATTACTTCTGGATCGGCGCCATCCCGGCAATGGTCTTTTTGGGCATTGTGATGATGCCGTTCTACTACGGCTCCAAGGTGCGCTCGGTACCGGAGTTCATGCGCAAGCGCTTTGGCAATGCCGCGCACCTGGTTAATGCGATTTCCTTCGCCGTGGCCCAGCTGCTTATTGCCGGCGTGAACCTGTACCTGCTGGCCACGATCGTGGAGGCCCTGCTGGGCTGGCAGATGTGGGTCTCGCTCCTCGTGGCCGGCCTCATCGTGCTGTCCTATATCACCCTGGGTGGCCTTTCGGCCGCCATCTATAACGAGGTTCTCCAGTTCTTCGTCATCATCGCCGCCCTCGCCCCGCTGACCATCATTGGTTTGAACCGCGTTGGCGGTTGGAATGGGCTGAAGGACGCGGTGGCCCAGGATTCGCACTTCCACACGTGGCCGGGCACGGACATCTCCGGTTTTGAGAACCCAGTGTGGTCCGTCATCGGCATCGTGCTGGGCCTCGGCTTCGTGCTTTCCTTTGGTTACTGGACCACCAACTTCGTGGAAGTTCAGCGCGCCATGGCCTCCGATTCCATTTCAGCCGCCCGCAAGACGCCGATCATCGGTGCCTTCCCCAAGATGTTCGTGCCCTTCCTCGTGGTCATTCCGGGTATGGTTGCCTCTGTATCCGTGGCCGACTTGATGGAGGAGCGCGCGGAGCCGAATGACGCCATCCTGCTGCTCATGCGCGACCTTCTGCCCAATGGCCTGCTGGGCGTGGCGATCGCCGGCCTGCTCGCTTCCTTCATGGCCGGCATGGCCGCGAATATCTCGGCCTTTAATACCGTCATCTCCTATGACATCTGGCAGACCTACGTGGTCAAGGACCGCGAGGATGACTACTACCTGAAGTTCGGCCGCATCGCCACGATTATCGCCACCGCTATTGCCATCTTTACCGCGCTGCTCGCGCAAAACTTTGGCAATATCATGGACTACCTGCAAACCCTGTTTGGCTTCTTCAATGCGCCGCTGTTTGCCACCTTCATTCTGGGCATGTTCTGGAAGCGCATGACCCCGCACGCCGGTTGGTCCGGACTCGTAGCCGGTACCGCTTCCGCCATCGCTTTCTGGTACGTCGCGTCCTTCACTGACCTCATCAACCTGCCGGGCCAAGGCACGGCCTTTGTGGCGGCCGGTGTGGCCTTCGTGGTGGATATCCTGGTATCCATCGTGGTCACCCTGTTCACCCAGCCCAAGCCGGATAGCGAGCTGGTTGGTTTCGTCTCTTCCGTGACTCCCAAGGACCACTTTGAGGACTACACCGAAAAGTCCTTGCCGTGGTATCAGCAGACCGTCCCGCTGGGCATCATTTGCCTGGTGATGGCCGTAGCCCTCAACGTCATCTTCGCCTAAGGAGCCCAACATGTCTGAGAAAAAGCGCGCGGGTGCATTCGACCTGCGCAACGTCATCGCCGCACTCCTCGGCCTCTACGGCCTGATTTTGCTCGGCTGCTATTTCTTCCTTGACCCAGGCATCAACCCGGATACCGGGCAGGCTAAGAACGCCAGCGATAACCTATGGGCAAGCCTTGCTTTGTTGGCCGTGGCCGCCGCCTTTGTGCTGTGGGCGCGCCTGAAGCCCATCACCATCCCAGGAGAAAACTAATGGTTGAGATTACCTCTGCCACGCTTGCCGACGGCCGCGAGATCCTCTACTTCGACGACCAGCCCCACCCCGACCGCGTGCTTGTCGACGCCCGCGACATCCCCACCGTCGCCCCCGCTTCCGAAATGCGCCGGGATCCCCTAACGGGGGATTGGGTAGCCTTTGCTGCCCACCGCATGAACCGCACCTTCTTGCCACCGGCCAACGAGAACCCGCTGGCGCCCACGCGCGAAGGCCAGCTCCCCACGGAGATCCCCAGCCCCAGCTATGACGTGGTGGTCTTTGAAAACCGCTTCCCGTCTTTTGCCACCACCGCAGACATCGAGCACCCGGAGGATGACAACCTGCTCGGCATGGTGCCGCGCCTTCCCGCCCGCGCCCGCTGTGAGGTGGTGTGCTTCACCGAGGACCCAGCCCTATCCTTCAAGGACCTGCCGGAATCGCGCATCCGCACCGTGATCGAGGCCTGGGCTCACCGCACCGCCGCGCTATCCCAGATCGACGGCGTGGAGCAGGTATTCCCCTTTGAAAACCGCGGCGAAGAAATCGGCGTGACCCTCCAACACCCGCACGGCCAGATCTACTCCTATCCCTTCCTCTCGCCGCGCCTGCGTTCCATCGTGGATTCCGCCCGCGCCTATGACGGCGACCTCTTCCAGGATCTCCTTGATCGCGAGCGCGCCGCCGGCACCCGCATCATCACCGAAACCGAGCACTTCACCGTCTTCGTTCCCGCCGCCGCGAAATGGCCGCTCGAAGCCATGGTCCTGCCCAACGAGGAAGTACCCGATTTCGCCGCGCTTACCGACGCCCAACGCGCCGACCTCGCGCCCCTCCTCAAAAAGCTCTACTCCGCCGTGGACCGCTTCTTCGATGGCGTGGACAAGACCCCGTATATCGCCGGCTGGACCCAAGCGCCGGTGGACCCGGACCTGCGCCCCGGCATCCGCATGCACCTGCAGCTCTTTTCGCTCATGCGCTCGCCCGGCCGCATGAAGTACCTCGCCGGTTCCGAGTCCTCGCAGGCCGTGTGGATTAATGACACCACCCCGGAGCGCATCGCCGCCCGCTTCAAGGAGATCTGGGATGCTTAACTGGATTGATACCCGCAGCGATGCGGAGCTTGCCGCCGCGGCCCGCGACCTCTTCGCCGCTGCCTTCCCGGACGCGCCCGGGCCCGCCGGCGTGTGGGCCGCTCCCGGCCGCGTCAACCTCATCGGCGAGCACATCGATTACGCCGGCGGTGCTTCCATTCCCTTTGCGCTGGAACAAAACACCGCCGTTGCCGTCGCGCCCCGCACCGATGGCCTTATCCGAATGGCCTCCGAATTCGACGGCAGCGTTGCCCAGGCCAGCCTCCCACTCTCCGAAGTCCGCCCCGGACACCCTTCCAACTGGTCCGGCTACGTCGCCGGCACCATCTGGGCCGCCACTGCGGCGGATGTCCTGACCTGCACCGGCCTCGATATTGCCATCGTCTCTGATGTCCCCGTCGGCTCTGGCCTGTCCAGCTCCGCCGCCCTTGAGT
The DNA here is from genome assembly GCF_039907195.1 of Corynebacterium sp. c3Ub_189. Lineage (NCBI taxonomy): Bacteria > Bacillati > Actinomycetota > Actinomycetes > Mycobacteriales > Corynebacteriaceae > Corynebacterium > Corynebacterium sp. c3Ub_189. The sequence continues at coordinate 22,418 of NZ_JASBOF010000021.1, forward strand.
GCTCCGTGGCAGTGGCCGCCTACGAGCTCTGCCACGGCAACGCCCCCGATGACGCCGCCCGCGCGCAGCTGGCCCAAGCCTGCATCCGCGCCGAGAACGAAGTGGTTGGCGCCTCTACCGGCGGCTTGGATCAAAATGCCAGCCTGTTCGGCCAGCGCGGCAAGGCGCTATTCCTGGACTTTTCCACCGGCGCCGTCGAGCGCGTGCCGTTTAATATCGAGGCCCAGGACATGGTGCTGCTTATCGCGGACACCAATGCGCCGCACACGCTTTCCGACGGCCAATATGCCTCCCGCCGCGGCATCATCGACGCCGTCCAGGCTGCCGCCGGCCGCTCCATCCGCGAAATCCCAGATGCCGTCGCCTTCGCCGCGACCGTCAACCCCCAGGAGGCTGAACTCTACCGCCGTCGCGTGCGCCACGTGGTGGACGAAACCGACCGCACCCTGGCCGCCGCCACCGCGCTCAACTCGTCCGACCCGGCAGAGTTCCGCCGCCTCATGCGCGAAAGCCACATTTCCCTGCGCGACCTTTACGAAGTCACCACTCCGGAACTCGACTCCGCCTTCTCAGCAGCAGGCGAACTCGGCGCCCGCATGACTGGTGGCGGCTTTGGCGGCGCCGTCATCGCGCTCATCCCGCGCTCGGACGTCGAGTCCACTGCCCAGGCCATTTATGACGCCGCAGCATCCCGCAGCTTCCCAGAACCTACCTTCTTGGTGGCCCGCCCGGGAGATGGCGCCCGCCGACTCGCCTAACTCCGCAGGCCGGCTGGCCTCAGTCGCGCCTCCTCCCAGCGCGCCTTTTATCGTTAGGTCCATACTGATCAGGCTGATCTGAAGGCTGGGCCGCCTCAGATCGGCCTTAACTCCCTCAATTCGGCCTGATCAGATCAGCCCTAAGCCCTAAGCAATTGGATCACAACGCCGAGAGAGCTTTTTGAATCCCCTCGCGCAGCGTCTCGCGAGACTGCTTCATCGGATGCGCAATCGCGCGCAACCCCATGTACGCAATCTGGTCGGCCGCCCGATTCAGCGGATCCCCCGCATGTCCGAGCACGCGCCGGATATCGATCTCGCATTGACCTTGGATATCACCCCAAGCTTGCTGGAATCGGGACCGCGCACCCGAAGACACCCCTCGCCACGTGCGCCCCGGCCGCGATGCTTTAGAGCCGCGCTTATGCACAATCTGCTCGACCGCCTCCAAAGCGGCTACGGAATCGGACTCAATGACCGCCTTTCGCGCACCCACCTTGAGCAGGTATTTCAGCGCGAGCGTCAGTGCTTCGAGCTCGAGCTCATCGGTACTCGCCTTGGTTTCTCGAGTCCGTAACCGGTAGTCGCCGTTGCCCGCAACGAAGCACATCGACCCTTTGAATACGGTATCCGAGGAAGCATCGGTGGCTATGCGCACCACGTCGCCCTTGGACCATGAGGAGGCGCGCGAGAAGTTCGGCCACCAGTGTGCTTTCGGCGTCTCTACCTGTGCCGCTTGCTTCTTTTTCGGTGCCTCACCCATCTTGCGCGCCTTCCGTGCGGTCAGGCCGGCTTGTTTTCTGCGCACGGAGCTCGCGCTTTTCGAAGCCCTATTTTCTCCCGCAAAGCTTCCCGTCACCGTGAAACCGTCAGCCGTGAGTGCCGCTCGCAACGCATTCTGCCTGCGACCAGTGACAATCCACACTCGTCCGTCGAGTCCCTTGAGTGCGCGTTTGACCTCGCGCACGGCGATATCGACGATATCGCCCTTCTTCGTCTGGCCGCGGCGCACAAAACGCGTCTGCTTAGTATTGACTGCGATGACCCAGCCTTCGATGGTGCCGTTGGGGGCGGAATCCCAACGCTCGTCCCAGAGCGCGACCGCAACATGGATTGGTGCCGAGACCATGTCCGAGGTGATCTTGCGGGTGCCATAGGTGCGCGATTGCGTACCGGTTAGTTCTGAGAGCTCGATGGGTTCCATTATCTCTAGTAAAGCACGGTTACCCGCGCTGCTGAATTATTCCCCACACCGCCGCTTTGAGCTGCTTCCCCTTAGGTCGAATGTGATCGAGCTGATCTGAGCACAACCCGCCCTCAATTCAGCCTCAACGCCCTCAATTCGGCCCGATCATCTTGGACCTAAGGCTCCGACGCCCATTCAAGGTCCTCGGAAATTCACCTTCCTGAGCCTCATGATGCGTGCCCCGCCCCCGCCAACCGCGAAGATGAAGACATGATTACAGATCACTTCATCAACCTTCGTTACGCCGGAGCCGAAAGCCCGCACCATTTAGCCCTCCAGCGCGGTGAGCTCACCCAGATAGCGCCCTGGGTCGCCGTTCCTACGGCCACCTGGAGGCAATGGGTGCGCCATAAACAACAATTCGCCAAAGTAGTCGCTGCCGGGTGGAGCACCCACCGCGCCGTCCTCATCAGCAAATCGGCCGCGCGGCTGTGGGGAATGTGGGTAATTTCCAGGGAAGGGGAGGAGGTGGAGTTAGCGGTGCCTTCGGGAAGCGTTCCCCCTCGCAGGCTTACCGCGAACGACTATCGGTACCGCCGGGTAAAGTCCCTCCAGGAATCCACGGTGTCAATAGCGGGTGTGCGCGCCACGAATCCCGCCCGCACCTGCCTCGAAATCGCCCGGCTACACGGATTCCCAGATGGCCTGGTAGCTACCGATTCTGCCCTCAGGCAACATGACGTCACCACATATGACTTGCACGAAGAACTAGCAAAGATGCGGCGCACGAGGGGACAAGCAGCCATGCGTAAGGTTATCGAGCATGCGTATGGCGGATCGGAATCGCCCTATGAGTCCTATCTGCGAGCACTCATTATTGAGCGGTTCCCGCAGGTGAATATTGAGCCGCAGAAACCGCTGCTTGGGAAATATCGGGCGGATCTCTGTCTCGATGGCCGGCTGGTGCTCGAGGTCGATGGCGATGCCAAGTATGACGGTACCTATGGCGAGGCGCCCGCCCACGTGGTCAAGCAGCAGATAAAGAGGCAGCGAGCGCTAGAAAACCGCGGATACGTGGTGCTGCGCTTTGGCCCCAGCGATATGAAAGCGCCGGACGAGGCTTTCCGGATAATCGCTAGACACCTGGGAAAACGAACGAGAAAAGTAGCCTAGATCACCCCCGCGCCACCCCACAACGCATAAAAGTTGTTGAACAAAAGGCATAGCAACCTTTAAGATGATGCGCATCACAAATTAATGCGACCTGCATCACGAAAGGTGAAATCTAGTGAGTGCTGAGACATCACACGCCACTCCGGCGCAGGCGGGGGACAAGACCCCGCCCAAAGGCCTCGGCGCCATGGCCGGTGCCATGTTCCTTATGGCCACCTCCGCCATCGGTCCGGGATTTTTGACCCAGACCTCGGTCTTTACCGTGCAGATGGGCGCATCCTTCGCGTTTGCGATTATGCTGTCCATCCTCGTGGACATCGCTATCCAGCTCAATGTGTGGCGCGTTCTCTGCGTGACCGGCATGCGCGCCAATACCTTGGGCAATACCGTGCTCCCCGGCCTGGGCTGGGTGCTTGCCGTATTCGTGTTCATCGGCGGCGCGGTCTTTAATATCGGCAATATCGCTGGTTCTGGCCTGGGCATTAACGCGATGCTGGGCATCGATTCGCGCATCGGCGGTGTCATTGCCGCGGCCATCGCGATCTTCATCTTCCTCTCCAAGAAGGCGGGCATGGCGCTTGACCGCCTCGTCGCGGTCCTCGGCGCGGTCATGATCTTGCTTATGCTCTATGTAGCGGTGGTCAGCCAGCCACCGGTGGGGGAGGCGCTAAAGAACACCGTCGCGCCGGGCGAGATCGACTTCTTCGTCATCACCACCATCATCGGCGGCACCGTGGGCGGCTATATCACCTTTGCCGGCGCGCACCGCCTCATCGATTCCGGCCACACCGGCGTGGAAAACGTCAAGAACATTACCTATACCTCGGTAAGCGGCATCGTGGTCACCGGCATCATGCGCATGCTCCTCTTCTTGGCGGTTCTCGGTGTGGTGGCCACCGGCGTGGCGCTCTCGGATGACAACACCGCGGCGGATGCCTTCTACAATGCCGCCGGCGAGTTTGGCTTGCGCGCCTTCGGCGTGGTCCTCTTCGCGGCCGGTTTGTCCTCGGTTATCGGCGCCGCCTATACCTCGGTATCCTTCGTGACCTCCCAGGACACCTCGACGCGCACCCGCAATATCCTCACCATCATCTTCATTGCGGTGTGCACGGTAGTCTTTGTGGCCATCAACTCCGCGCCGCAGAAGTTGCTCATCTTCGCCGGCGCCATCAATGGCCTGATCCTGCCTATCGGTTTCGCCCTCGTGATGTGGGTGGCCTGGTTCCGCCGCGACCTCCTGCAAGGCTATAAGTATCCCAAGTGGTTGCTGGTTATCGGCGCCCTGGCGTGGGTACTTACCATCTTCATCGGCTTCAAGGCTTTCTCCGGCATTACCGAGCTGTGGGCATAATGCAGACCCCGGAGCAGGTGCGCGAGTATGCGCGCAGCCATGACATGGCCACCACCGCCGGGCATGCCCGCGGTTTCATGCAGGCTAACCTGCTGGCCGTGCCGCAAGAATACGCGTTTGATTTCTTGCTCTTTGCCCAGCGCAATCCCAAACCGTGCCCGATTGTGGGCGTGCTGGAAGCTGGTCAGTACACCTCCGAGCTGCTGCCGGGTGGGGACATCCGCACCGATATTCCGGCCTACCGCGTCTTTGAAAACGGCGAGCATACAGCCACGCTTGCCGACGCCACCTCGTACTACACCCCAGACATGGTCAGCTTCCTTATTGGTTGCTCTTTTACCTTTGAGACGGCGCTGCAGGATAACGGCATTGAGGTCGCGCACATTGCTCAGCAGCGCAACGTGCCGATGTTTAAAACCACGATTCCCACCACCCCGGCCGGTGTCTTTTCTGGGCCCATGGTGGTCTCCATGCGCCCGATTCCGGCCGCGCAAGTCTCCGATGCCGTGCGGATTACCTCCCGTTACCCATCGGTTCACGGTGCCCCGGTTCACGTGGGTGATCCGGCGGCCATTGGCATTGAGGATTTAAACCGCCCGGACTTTGGTGATCCGGGCGAAGTGCCGGAGGGCTGCCTGCCGGTCTTTTGGGCCTGCGGTGTGACCCCGCAGGCCATCGTGATGGAATCTAAGCCGCGCTTAGCTATTACGCACGCACCGGGCCAGATGCTCGTGACCAACGCCCGGGATCAAGATTTTCTCATTCCTTAATCGTCTAGCACGGCGAGGATCTTCTCGCAGGTATTCATGAGGCTGTCATGCGCGAGTGTGGCGGCCTCGAGGCGTTTTCCGTCCGCGATGAGCGTGGCCAAGGTGATATTTCCTTGAATGTGGTCCGCATGCAGCTGCGGGTAGCGCGGAATGGCTAGCAAGAAGGTGAGCCGCATGCGGGCGAGAAGATTATCCATCTGCTCATTGAGCGTAGGCGAGCCCAGCGCAGCCACCAGCGTGCGGTGGAAGCGCTGGTTGATGGCGGAGACTTCCTGGTGCTCGCCGCGTGCTGCGTAGTCGAAGGCGGAGGAGGTGAGGGTGACGAGCGAGGGGGCATCAGCAAACTCGCCCCAGTGCACCGCCGCGGGCTCGATAGCCGCGCGAGCAGCAAAGAGGTCGCGGATATAGTCTGCGTCGGGCGTGGCGAGGAAGACGCCGCGATTAGGGATGCGCTCGACAATGCGCTCCGCGGCAAGCCTGGTGAAGGACTCGCGGAGGGTATTGCGCGAGCAGTTAAAGCGTTCGGCCGCTTTGACCTCGCTGAGCTGCTCGCCCGGCTGAAACTCGCCGGCGGAGATGGCCTCGCGCAACTCGGAGGCGACAGACTGGGAAAGCATGACCACAACTGTACTAAAAAGTTATGCACCTCACATTGAAGATGGGGTGCATAACGATGGCGAGAGCGCTAATCGATGGTCGCGATGACCTTGGAGGAATCCAGACGGTCACCTTCTGCGGCCAGGAGCTTGATGGTACCGCCGCGTGGAGCCTTGATGGCCGATTCCATCTTCATGGCCTCGACGGTGGCGATGGCATCGCCCTCGGCCACGGTATCGCCGTCCGCAACGTTCCAGGCCACGAGGTTGGCCTCGAACGGGGAGGTGACCGCATTGTCATCGGTAGACTGTGCGCCGGCCGAAGACGGCGCGGTGGACGCGGAGCCACCGGCCGAGCCGGCGCCCGGCGCGGCGAGGAAATCGACGGGGACGCCGACGTTGACCAGCTTGCCGTCGATTTCTACGGCCACATTGCGACGCTGGGTATAGATGGCTTCTACCTTTTCCACCTGGTTGGCGGCAGACGGACGGTAGTTGTGATCCACCCAGTCCGTAAACACGCCGATTTCGGAGGCACCAGCGGCAGCGGTGTCCTCGGCCGGTGCGGCAGTGCCGATGAGTGCAGGCTCATCCATCATGTCGCGGTGGAACGGCAGTACAGTGCGCACGCCAGTAACGGTGAACTCGCGCAGGGCAAAGCGGGCGCGGGCTAGGGCGATCTCGCGGGTTGGGCCCCACACCACGAGCTTGGCAATCAGGGAGTCATAGTACGGCGGGATGATAGAGCCAGAGCGCACCGCGGAATCTACGCGGATGCCCGGGCCGGTGGGCGGCTCGAAAGAGACGATGGTGCCGGGGCACGGGGCGAAGCCATTGAGAATGTCCTCGGCATTGATACGGAACTCAAAAGCATGGCCGTGGGACTGCGGATCCTCATCGAAGGACAGCGGCTCGCCGGCCGCGATGCGGAATTGCTCGGCGATGATATCGGTGCCGGTGACTACCTCGGTAACTGGGTGCTCGACCTGGACACGGGTATTGACCTCGAGGAAGGAAATGGTGCCGTCCTCGGAGACAATGTATTCCACGGTACCGGCGCCGGTGTAGCCCACCTTGGAACAAATGGAGCGCGCGCCTTCGATGATGCCGTTGCGTTGGGCGTCGGAAAGCGCGGGCGCCGGAGCCTCCTCAATGAGCTTTTGGAAGCGGCGCTGGGTGGAGCAATCGCGGGTGCCGAGCACGCGCACATTGCCGTGCGTATCGGCCAGCACCTGGGCCTCGACGTGGCGCGGGTGGGTGAGGAACTTCTCCACGTAGCACTCGGCGCGGCCGAAAGCCTCCATGGCCTCGCGGCCGGCGGAGTTGAACGCACCCTCGATCTCTTCCATATTGTCCACGACCTTCAAGCCGCGTCCGCCGCCGCCATATGCGGCCTTAATGGCAATGGGCAGGCCGTGCTCTTCGGCAAAGGCGCGGGCCTCCTGCCAGTCATCGATGGGATCGGAGGTACCCGGTGCCAGCGGCGCGCCGACCTCCTCGGCCACGCGGCGCGCTGCAATCTTGTCACCGAGGAGCTCGATGGACTCCGGGGAAGGGCCAATCCAGATCATGCCGGCCTCGGTAACCGTGCGGGCAAAGTCGGCGTTCTCGGACAAGAAGCCGTAGCCCGGGTGGATGGCATCGGCGCCGGCGCGCACCGCGATATCGAGCAGTGCGGGCACGTTCATGTAGGTATCGGCCGCGGTATTGCCCGGCAGAGCATAGGCTTCGTCCGCTACCTGGGTATGCAACGCACCAGCATCCGCTTCGGAATAAATGGCGATGGATTTAATGCCCAGGTCACGGGCGACGCGGGCGATACGCACGGCAATCTCGCCGCGGTTAGCAATGAGGACGGTCTTAATCTGCATTCTGTTCTCCAGTGTTCAAGGCTTGGGGTGCTACGAGTTCAAAGTTCACGCGCGCGCCGGGTGGCAGCTGCGCAGCAATATCAATATCTTCTTCCAATACGGTGGCGATGACCGGGTAACCGCCGGTCACGGCGTGATCGCGGAGGAAGACCACGGGCTTGCCATTGGGCGGGATTTGGATCGAGCCGGCGACCATGCCCTCGGAGGGGAGCTCGCCGTCTTTAACGCGCTCAATCGGCTCTTCGCCATCGAGGCGCAGGCCCACGCGGTTGGAATCCGAGGTGACGGTCCACTCGGCATCTAGGAAGGCGGAGACATTATCGCCAAACCAGTCATCGCGCGGTCCAAGTACGCAGCGCAAGGTGGCGCGGGTTTTGCCGTCGGAGCTTTCAGAAACGCGCAGTGGGTTGGCTAGCTGGGCGTCGGTCATGCCGGTAGAGCGAGGCAGCACGCCGATGACATCGCCGGTGGTGACCGGGTCCGGACCAAGGCCAGAAAGGACGTCGGTGGCCGCGGAGCCGAGCTCGGATTCAGCGATGATGCCGCCGCGGATGGCCACGTAATTGCGCATGCCTACCGTTGCAGGGTCCACCGTGACGGTTTGCCCGGCCGTGACCAGCACGGGGCGAGCAAGGTGAACCGGCATCTCGCCGAGGCGCACACGGGCGGTCGCGCCGGTGACGCAAATGACGGTATCGGTGAGCGCGTGGAGCTTAATGCCGCCGATATTCTCCAGCACTGTTGCCCCGCGCGGGTTGCCCACGGCCACATTGGCGGTCGCGGCGGCGGCGCGGTCGGCGGCACCGGAGGGGGTCACGCCGAGATCGCCCACACCGGGGCGGCCCAAATCTTGGTAGAGGGTGAGCAGGCCGGCATCGATAACCTCCATGCGCGGCAAGCGGGCAGGGGCACGCTTCGAGCGGGCAGAGTGATCAACAAGCTCCGGCAGCTTATCCACGCTGCGATAGCGCACGCGGTCTCCCGGCTGTACCAGCGCCGGCGGGTTGGCATTGGAATCCCACATCGGCGTATTGGTGGTACCTAGCAACTGCCAGCCGCCCGGGGAAACGCGCGGGTACACCGCGGAAAACTCACCCGCGATACCTACAGCACCGGCCGGCACCGCGGTACGGGGACTGGAGCGGCGTGGCACCGCACGCGCCTGGGAGGGGTCCGACGGCGCACAGTAGGTAAAGCCAGGGGCAAAGCCACCGAATGCCGCGGTCCACTCGGTAGAGGTATGCCAGTTTATGAGCGCTTCGCGCGAAAGCCCCAGCAGGTCCGCGGCCTCGTCCACATCCTCGCCGTCATAGAGCACATCGATTTCTACCGTGCGCGCTTCCGCAGCCGTCGCGGCGGCAGGGGAGAAGTCCTGCAGGAATTCGGCCGCATCGCGCGCCGAATCCGGCGCTTCGAACGTCAGTAGCAGGGTGGTGGCGGCCGCGATGCAATCCACCTGATTTTTCAACGGCTTGGCAGAAAGTGCCGCGTGCCAATCCATGACCTGGTTCAATCCATCCAGGTCAATGAGCAACGCGCGCGTGCCCACAAAATTAATGTGCATTAGATAAAGCTCCGAATCTCGATGCCTTCTTCCTGCAGGCGCTCCACCACACCGCGCAGCAGCTTCACCGCGCCAGGCGAATCACCGTGGGTGCATACGGATTGCGCATCCACCTCAAGCTTCGTGCCATCCACGGCCGTAATCGACCCGGTCTGTGCTACCTCCAGTACTCGCTGTACCACCTCATCGGCGCTGCCGAGCACCGCATTGGCCTCCTTGCGTGAGACCAGCGTGCCATCGGGATTGTAGTTGCGGTCCGCAAAGGCCTCACGGATGACGGTAAGCCCGCTGCGCTTGGCGATGTCCACCGCTACACCCCCAGGCAGCAACATCACCGGCAAGTCTCCAAAGGCCTTAATGCCCTTGATGACGGCTTCTGCCTGCGCCTCATCTTTCACGATCGCGTTATACATCGCACCGTGCGGTTTTACATAGGAGACCTTGGTGCCATTGGCGCGAGCCAAAGCGTCGAGCGCGCCAATTTGGTAGGTCACCTCATCTGCAAGCTCGTCCGGGTTGTAATCGATAAAACGGCGGCCGAAACCCGCGGCGTCGTTATAACCCACGTGCGCACCTACGGTCACGCCTGCTTCTGCGGCCGCCTTGAGCGTGCCGGCAATCGAGTGCGGGTCGCCCGCATGGAAGCCGGTGGCCACGTTTGCAGAGGACACCATCTCCAGCATCGCTGCGTCATCTGCGACCGGATTGCCTGCAGTGGTTTCTCCCAAATCCGCATTGAGATCGATATGGAGCGAGGACATTCAACACCGTCCTTAAGATTGTTGAACAATTCGAATGTCATTAAGTGTAACCCTCGCCACTGCCATTTGTGAAGGCGGTTACGTTTCATTTACCCGCGTGTGCACCCCCACCCTGGCACGAGAAAACCGCCCCGCCCCGGGTGCGAGGTCCGGGAGGAGGCGGCATGGCCTGCTAGAGCCCAAGGGCTCGAAGGTCCTAGCTTGTGAAATCTTTAGCGTCCGTAGTTTTGGACAGCGTAGAGCTTGCCTTCAGAGTTAATGGCAACGCCGACTCCGATGGTCTTGGCGCGTGGGTCCAGCATAATCTTGCGGTGGCCCGGGGATTCGTACCAAAGCTTGACCAAGAGGGCATCGGAATAGTCGCTCCACGCCTGCAGGACATTCTCGCCGCCGGCCGGGATATTGGAAGGGTAGTAGTTCCAGTGCTGCGGGCGGTGGCTGAGCTTATCCGCGCGCACTAGCTGGTCGGCCCAATCTTGAGCCAGCCCATTGAGTGCGGCATTAGCGCGAACCGGGCGCAGGCCGTGCGCCTGGCGGTATTCGTTGGTGTGGTTGATGATGCTCTGCACGCGATTGGAAGCCGGAGCGGCGGGCTTCGCTGCTGTGGCCGGCGCGGCGGGAAGGTTTAGCGTCGGCACCGGAAGGTTCGCGCCTTTAAAGTCGCTCGAGGAACTTAGGGAGCTGGAGGCTTCAGCAGGTGCAACGCAAATTCCCAAAGTGATGGCTGCCGCAAGGGTGGGGGCTACAAATTTTTTGGTGGAGAAGCGAACAGCGGGGGTGAACATGAGCGGAACCTTTCTTCTGTAACCTGGCGGAGAATCAGGCGGGAAACTGGGAAAATTACAGGAAAAAATCCGTTCCCCTTTGTTTACAAGTTAATCAATTCCAGCGGATAAAAGCGACTTGAACAGCAATTATTAGAATATTTGAAGTTGATGTTCCGTATAACTAATTACTTCTTAGTTATTTCTCGAACTGAGTTAGGAAACTCCTGAAATCCCTCAGTTGGTTGCGTATTTCCCCTCCCCAACGGGGGTGGTCTCTAGTCAATGTCTTAGATTCTCGGAGAAGCAGTAAGTGCTTGAGTTTTGAGGGTGGAGTTTTAAGTCGGGCATAGGGAAATTCGTCCGTTTCTTGGTAGAACCTATAAAGATCATGAGATTTACTAGGCTGCTTAACCTCTACCTGTCCTTTGCTTCTATGGGTGTTGCCTGGCAGTTGTCTCTCGGCGTCGTTGTGTGCTCGGTGAACGGGGTTTAGAAAGGAATAAGAAAAGCGCCCGGCGATGAATCGCCGAGCGCCACATTGAGCAAAGTATTATGCCTTTGCGGGCGTTTCTGTCCCTTGAGAAGCTGGGGCAGGGGAAAGGGCCGAGGAAATGATCTCGGCTGCTTCCTTGCGGGTTTGTGCGCCATAAAGCTGGTTGCGGAAGTCTTCCTTCATAATGCTGCGCGCCAGCTTGGAGAGTAGCTTGAGGTGTTGCTTGCCGGCATTTTCAGGCACAGCGATAAGGAAGGCAAGATTAGTCGGTTCTTCGCCTTCTCCCCATGTAATACCTTCGGGTAGGCGCGCGAAGGCGAGAGTTGGTACCTTCACCCCGGCAGACCGAGCGTGCGGAATGGCCACGCCGTGACCCACACCAGTGGAACGGGTAGATTCGCGCTTCAATGCGGCGCTAGCGACCGCCTCTGCATCGGACATGCGCGCGGAGGTGAGCTTCACCATGGAGCGAATGACCTCTTCGCTAGAAGAACCCAGATCTTTATCGAGGCTAATCGTGTCGACAGCAACCAGCGGTTTGTCCTTGCGCTGCGTCAGTCCTACGAGCAGGAGAATAAGGCCAGCACAGACAGCGATGCCGGCAAGCATGGCGATAAAGAAGCCAACGACGTTATCTACCGCGCCGAGCACCGCGACGATGGGGCCGCCGTGCATAACGTGGTCTTGTGCACCGAAAAGACCGGCGAGTGCACCGGCTACGGCACCACCGGCAACATTGGCGGGGATAACTTGTAGCGGGCGTGCGGCCGCGAGCGGGATGGCGCCCTCGGTGATGCCGAAGAATCCCATGAACAATGCGGCGATGCCCGCATCATTTTCGGCCTTGGTAAACCAGCGGCGGCGCAGGAGCGTAGCTACGCCCACAGCGAGGGGAGGTACGGCAATCGCACATGCCGCCATGCCCATCGGCGCCGCATTGCCGGCCGCGATCATACCGCCGCCGAAGAGGAAGGCCGTTTTATTGAAGGGGCCACCCATATCGAAGGCGATCATGGCGCCCAGGATAAGGCCCAGCACGATGACGGAGGAGCCCTGCATTCCAGCGAGATAGTTGGTCATTGCCTCGAACGCGGCCGAGACCGGTGCGCCAATGAGCAAGATGAAGATGAGCCCCACGATGAGCGTGGTGAAAATCGGGATGACGATGATGGGCCAAATCGGTGCGATGAACTTGTGCACCGGAATCTTCTTAATAGCAAGAGCCACATAACCGGACAAAATACCGGTGACAATGCCACCCAAGAATCCGGCACCTGCCTCAGAACCGTAAAGCGAGCCGGTGGTGGCGATGAGTCCGGTAATAAGGCCAGGGGCAAGGCCCGGGCGATCCGCGATGCCCACTGCAATGTAGCCGGAGAGGACCGGGACCATCAGCGAGAACGCCAAAGCACCGAGCTCATTGACTGTGTTCCAGAAGCTATCTTCCGGAATCGCCATGCCCTCGGGCGTGGGCGTGCCGCCGATGGAGAGGGCGACTGCAATGAGCAGACCGCCGGTCACCACGAACGGGATCATGTGTGAGACGCCGTTCATCAGTGCCTTGTACAAGGTTTGACCTACGCTATTTTTGCGAGGCGTCTCTTCCTCCGTCTTCTCGGAAGATCCCTCCCAGCGCGAGGCGCTCAAGGACCTGCTGAGCAGTTCCTTCGGGTGTTTGATGGCCTCGTCCACGCCGGTGGCCTCGAGTCGCTTGCCGTGGAAGCGGTCCTTGGAAATGACCGTATCGGCACCAATGACAATGGCATCGGCTTCGTCGATATCTTGCTTGCTAAAGGTTCCCTCTACGCCGATGGAACCGTGAGTTTCAATCTTGATGCGATAGCCCAGCTCTTGGGCTGCGGCCTCGAGATTCTCGGCCGCCATGTAGGTATGCGCGATGCCCGTCGGACACGCCGTGATGGCGAGGATGAGGGGCGATGACTCTGAAGTGCTCATGACTCTCATTAAACGGCAATCGTTTGCGTTGACACAAGAGGAGGTTGCCTACTCGATGGCCGGTACGCTGGAGGCACTCCGCTATAGAAAGGGAACGCTCGCTCGTGAGTAAAACATCGCCGGATAATATCTTGCTCTACCTGCCGCAAACGCAGGAAGATCAGGTGCGCGACATCTTTGCCGGTCTTGCTGAGCGCGGCTTTCCAATCCAGCGGCAACGCCCGCACATCACGATCACTTTCTCCCCGGAAATGCAGCCGGAAGTGGTGGATTTGGCCGCCCAGCTGCTGCCGGCCGTTATCCCAGCGGATTTTCGTCGGGTAGGAAACGTCATTTTTGGCACCAAGCGTAAACAGACGGTGGCCTGGCTGCTGGAGACCACTGACGAGTTAGAGATTGCCGCGCGAAAAATCAG
>NZ_JASBOF010000022.1:0-33172 GCF_039907195.1 Corynebacterium sp. c3Ub_189
CACTCTGGGGCACCATTGTCATGAGTCGCGACATCGTTGACAAACCGGCATCTCAGTTGCTTTTTGTTCTGGGGTGCCGGTTTCTTCGATCGGGCGGTCAGTGTATGGGCTCACCGTTCCGAGCAGCAGTACCAGGACGTCGTAAAGAACACCTACGCGTGACGGGCGGAGCCATTTCCCTCTCGGGCTCGAGAAGGTGCCTTAAGTCCTAAATGGCCGCACTTTATTTCGACGCCACTGGATTGCGACCTTGATGGCGTACAGCTTTAACGATTCCCATATTGCGATTAAGACTGTTCATAGTGTCAAACATGTCCCGACTCACCAGTCAAGTATCACTCGACACGGTAAGGTAGCCCTAAGCGTCAAATATGTCGCGGCTGACCTGTCAAGCATCACGACGATTCCCTCAGGCACAGACTGTCAAATATGTCATGAACTCAGACACACTCTGGGGCACCATTGGGGGTTCGAAGAATTAGGTTTGATTGTTCAAACAACCCCCGAAAGCATGAAACAATGCCTCTTCCTACAAAAGTAGGTGGGCATTTCCTGTTATGCGCGGACTGCCATCCGAGACCTGTGCCCGAAAACGCAACTAGAGTTCGCTATCCGCTAATGGCGTCCAGCTGCTGCTCATTTCAAATCAGACACCATTTATTGGCTAAAGTTCTCGGAGGCGACTCTCGCGTAGATGAGGGTGTCGGTCCATTCGCCCTTGCTGAACCAGTCTTGGACGTGATGCGCTTCGAGCCGGAGTCCAACATGGTTAGCAAGTGCCGCGGAGGCGCTGTTGCGGGCATCCATCTGCGCGGTGATGCGGTGGAGATGGTAATGGTCAAACCCGAGAGCAAGTACCGCGCGAACAGCTTCGCTTGCGAATCCTTGCCCACCGTATGCCGAGTTCAAAACCCACCCGATCTCGCCCTGACGGTGCTCCTTATCTGTAAGCCACAGTGCGACGTCTCCTATGGGGGTGCCGTCATACTCGATGACTAGTGCAAGTGCAGCAGTCTCACCATCGAGGTCAGTTTTTGATTGCCGCTCCGTAAGCTTGTCACGGGTAACTTCCACAGTCCATGGCTCGTCCAACAGGAAACGAGCAACGTCAGGTTGCGAGTACAGCTTGTGAAGCCATGCGACATCGTCTGTCTCGTGCAGACGGAGTCGAAGTCGTTCTGTCACCAACGGTTACTGGGCGGCGGTCACGAGATCGCGCTGGTAGTGGAACAATTCCCCGCGCTGTCCTGCGGGCGTGGTCCCTACGCCTCGTCCGGTCTCGCGGAATCCCGCCGTCGTCAAGCAGTGCTGGGAGGCCTTGTTTTTCGGAAGCGTGCGTGCTGTCAAGGTTCTAAGTCCACTGTTGCGCGCGAAGCGTGATGCCAGCTCCAAGCCCCGATGGGCATGGCCTTCCCCTCGCGCACCGGGATGAATCCAGAACCCGACCTCGGCAGCCTCGGAGCAAACGTCAAAGAGAACCACGGAACCCACGAACCGGTCGGTCTCGGCGTCGGCAAGTGCGAGGACTGCCAACGTGCCGGACGAGAGGCCCGTCGCAACCTCGTCACAGATCATCCGTCGCACGGACTCGGGGGTGTAATCAGGTTCAGGCAGATGAGCAAAGCGCCGCACAGCTTCGTCTTTTGTGCCTGCTGCATACGCGTCTGCGTCCAGTTCGGAGAGAAGGCGTAGGCGAGTGTTCTCAAGAGCGATCGGAAGGTTGGTAGCATCCAGCATGTGCCAAAACTAACATAGTTTGGATAGGTGGTTCAAGCATGTTTGGTTAGGCTGGTGGGGTGAGCTACTGGGAACATCGGAAACCTGTGCAACGCCATCGCGCCGTGAATATTGCGGAAGTTGCAAGAGCATCGGGCAGACTGTTGGACGAAGGTGGTTTGAAGGCACTCACCATGAGGGCTGTGGCGCAACAGGTGGGCGTCGCCCCAGCTAGCCTGTACTCCCGTGTGGAGTCGGTAGACGACTTGTTCGACCTTGCTCTCGACGTAGTGCTTGCAGACGATCCCGTGATGTCCGAGTCGATCAACAACGCCGACCTGCCCGCCCTGATGCAAGCTTTCTTCACGCACCTCACGACCCACCGGTGGGCCGGTCAGGTCATCGGCATGCGTGCCCCCAGAGGCCCTGCTTACCTGGCCCTTTCTGAGCGCATGTGCGTGCTGCTTGAACGAGAGGGAGTCCCGGATCCGTTGGGAACTGCCTACCGGTTATCAAACCTAGTGATCGGCGCCGCCCTGACCGCGCCCATGGCGCCCGACGAAAAGCGTGTTGCCATCAACCCCGAACAAGCGCCGACTTATGCGCGCCTCCACGCGGCGCACCACATTAGCCCACAAGAGATCCTCTCCGAGGGCATCAAGAAACTTTTGTCTTGACGGAACCATCCCATTTCGGGCAGCGGCAGTGTGAGGAATACTCAGAAATGGCGAGAGGAAGCTCAGCTGGGCCAGTAGTGGAGTAGCCAGGCTAGGGATTACTCGACTGCCCCCATGTGAAGTCTCGAGACATCGTTCCGATCGGCGTCTCGAGACTTTTCCGATTATTCAATACTCCGATCTTGCTGCCCCAAGCGTATAAGGCGCTCACGTAGACTAAGCCTATGCACTTACTCCTCGCCTCATACCTACACCCAGAAATCAGCAAATACATTTCGGGTCGAGTGCTGTACATCGATGATGCTGCCGCGGGAATGAGCCAAGCCCCGTTCGCCCAAACAGAGTTGACAACCATTCGCAATGCGGCAGAGGAACTAATCCCCTTAACCGTGGCGCAGGCGCAACCGAGCGACATACGCAATGAAATCAACTTAGCCGACTGTATCTATGTTGCGAGCGGCGAGGCATTCCGTCTCCTTGATGCGCTGAGACTCACTGGTACCGACCACCTGCTAGTTGAAGCGGTCCAGAACGGCACGTTTTACGCTGGAAGTTCTGCCGGCGCAATGGTTGCAGGACCTTCAATCGAACCGGCATCAATCATGGACGATCCGCGGACGGCACCGCAGCTCACCGACCACACAGGACTAAATCTCACTCCGTATGTCATTATTCCCCACGCCCAAGGAACAACTGGTCCTTATTCTATAAACGTCATCAGTGAAACTGTTGCGCAGTACGGACAGGATTGGAATCTCCTACTGCTGAGGGATGGGCAAGCCCTCTTAGTTGAAGGTGGAAAAGCTATGCTCATCTAATCCGCCTAGGAAAACAACAGACTTACACTAACTTTCTGGCAATAAATCAGTTCGATTGCTCCATGGAACTGCTTTCGTTCGCGGCACGGCGAACCCGCATCGCACTAACAAAGCCCAGCGCCAAGAATGCCGTTGCAGCAAGAAGGGAGTAGCTGGCGGCGCCGGTCATGCCGTCGCTAAGCGCCTGCACCACAACGCTGGTCTGCTCGCTAAAGGGACTATGCCCACCTTGAACGCGCAGTTCTGCAATAGCGGAACCAGCTGATTGGCGCGTTGCTTCTGCTATACCAGCGGCACCCGGACCCATGATGCCGGCCGCCTCCAGCGTCTTGGGCAGCGTTAGCCCAAGTGCCATGGAAAATACCGACCCAGAAACCGCGGTGCCCAGCGCGGAACCGACTTGGCGGACCGTACTCTGGGTAGCCGAAGCCTGACCGAAACTATTCACCGGAATCTCGCTGAGCAGCGTGCCTATCAACTACACAGAAACAAAGCCCAAACCGTAGAGCGCCAATGGCAAGTCAATGATCCAACCGCAGCCACGCCAGAAATGAACGCTTGCGACCCCAGCTATCGGCAATCATTCCTGTGGCCCACAACAGCGCTGCATACAGGACCGCATACAAACTATTACCCCAGTGTGCATGAGTTAGGTTCAGTCTCGCTCTGTTGGCACTGCACCTATTCAGTAGCCATCTCGCTCATCGTTAGTCACCTGCTACGGCTTGAGCCTTAGCCTCTTGAGCCTCGCTGATGGCATTACCAAGCGCTGCAATGAATGCAATCAGGCCAATCGTAATGAGGATATGACCAAGACCAGCGATCCCGGAGATCATTGCAGTGGACTCCTCCCCCATTACGGTCAGGCATCCGTGCCAGATCATGACGCCGACGGTGACGACCACGCCGACGTTATACAGCCAAAAGAACGCATTGAACTGACCACGACTGCGCGACAGCCCAAAGACCTTCTCCAATACCAAGAAGATAAGGCTCATCATGAATCCGAGCGCTAGCAAGTGAGTGTGCGCCACGCTTAGCTGAGTGAACTCACCCTCGGGGAAATCATTGGCGCGCGTGAATTCGCGGTAGAACACACCAGCGCCCAAGCCCAACACGAGGTAGAAAATGGAAGCCCAATATAAAGCTTTCATGGTCAGTCTCCTTCCCAACCGATGTCACGGCCGGATTAGCGATGAATCAAGTACTCCAAGGACTCATCTTTCTGCATTCATCCCCGTTTTGAATCACAGGGCTGGTTGAAGCTGCAATCAACCAGTCGGTTGACTGTTTGGTCCATTAGATAAAGAAGGGGCCGACCCTCATTAGGGATTTCATCAATAACCACCGCCTCCTCCAAACACCCGCTCAAGGGTCCTAAAAATTTACTGCACGTTTACATCGATCCCAAGTTTTCTTAACTTCAGTACAGTTAGATTGATGTTCCTGATCACTACTCTCTCTGGAGGAACTCCCACGATGAAGTCGAAGCACACTTCTCTCTCTGCCATAGTCCTTGCTTCAACCGTCCTTCTTACTTCGTGCGGCGAGCCTGCGTCCGACCAAGAAGATTCACAGGCGACCAGCGATTCAACCTCCATAACCGTCTATACCTCCGAACCAGAAGAAAAGGTCGATGAAATCAATGCGGCCTTCAATGAGGAATACCCCGATATCGAGGTCAATGTATACCGCGCTGGCACCGGTGATTTGAACGCCCGCATCTCTTCAGAGAAGCAATCTGGCGACATTGAAGCAGATGTTTTCTGGGCGGCCGATGCACCTACCTTTGAAAATTACGCCGAGGATGGCGACCTCATCGAGCTTGCCGATGTCGATTCCGATGACATCATCGACGAAGCCAAGGACGACGAGAATTTTTATGTTGGCACGCGCATAATCCCTACTGTAATTGCTTATAACACCGACGAAATCGCAGAAGGGGATGCCCCGACCTCGTGGGCGGATCTCACCGATCCGAAGTACAAGGACAAACTCGTCCTGCCGAACCCAGCGGTCTCAGGTGCAGCGGCTTTCAACGCCTCTGCGTGGAAGAATAATTCGGATCTCGGAAAAGCGTGGATCGAAAATCTGGGCAAGAATTCCCCGATGATCGCAGAGTCCAATGGCCCTACCTCCCAGGAAATCGCCTCCGGTTCCAAGCCCGTGGGCGTGGTCGTCGATTACTTAGTCCGCGACCTGGCGGATAAGGGGTCCCCAGTTGCCCTCGCCTACCCCACCGAAGGATCACCGTATATTTCTGAGCCTGCGGGCGTATTCAAAGACTCCCAGGAACAAGAAGCAGCACAGAAATACATCAACTTCCTGCTTTCAAAGAAGGCACAAGAAATCGCCGTCGAGCAGTCGTACCTCCCGGTGCGTGAGGACGTGGGAACCCCAGCAGGCACCCCTGAACTCACAGACATTGAGCTCATGGACCAGGACTTGGGGAAAATCACCAAGGATAAAGACGCGGCCGTCGAGGTATTCCAAAAGGCAGTGTCTTCCTAGTTCTTGGTGACCAACTTGTTGAAAAATCCCTCCGTAACCGCGCTACGCGTTGGCGTGTGGCTGATTGCCATTGGCCTGTTCATCGCGCCTTTGGCCCTTGTTGTCTCCCTTGCACTGGGCGGAAACCAAATTCCCATCCTGCTAGAGCAAGGGCTCGGCATCGCTACCTGGAATTCTCTATTTTCCACGGCGCTTTCGGCTCTCGCTGCCGTCATCATCGGCACCGTTATTGCCATCACGCTAGACCGCACAGATATCTACGGCTCTTCGGTACTGCGCTTATTCTTGCTTTCGCCCCTCTTGGTTCCGCCATTTATCGGAGCGATCGCCTGGATTCAACTCTTCGGCCCGAATCAGGGCTTGAATAAGCTCTTTGAGTTCGAAATATGGAATATCTACGGCGCAGACGGGGTCATTGCGCTGATGACTATCCATTCTTTTCCCACGGCATATGTCATCATTTCTTCAAGCTTGCGCTCCATCTCCCCCGATTTTGAGCTAGCCGCCCGAGTATCTGGCGCGTCCGTGATGACAGTTCTGCGCACGGTCACCCTTCCACTCCTGCGCCCCGCGCTATTGTCCGCGTTCACTCTCACAGCGATTGCTAATCTGGCTGATTTCGGCATTCCCGCTATTATCGGCTCGCCGGCTCGGTTCGAAACGCTCGCGACGATGATTTACCGGTTCATTGATTCCGGCACCGTATCCAACCCCTTACAAGTGGTCTCGACCATCGGCGTTGTTCTCTTATTTTTGGGAATCGGCGCAGTAATCATGGACTATCTCACTTCCCTGAAAAACTCGTCTTCTACACATGACTCCGGAAGTCCGGCGCGTTTCGCACTGCATTCGGCGCGCTGGCCGGTCACGATCATCATGTGGGTGTGCGGGCTCGCCATTTCCATTGGCCCAATTCTTGGTTTGGCCTACCGCGCATTGCTGCCAGCTCCTGGGGTTCCATTTACCTTAGAAACCATCTCGCTGGCGAACTTTAGCAGCGCTTTATCCAACCCGCGCGTCATCGACGGACTCAGTAATTCCGCATTTCTGTCAATAGCCGCCGCGATAATCTGCGGGATTCTTGGTTGGGTCATCGGAATTCTAGTGACCCGGACTCAGGCACGAGGAAATACGCTTTTAACCCTTTCTGCGCTGCTACCGAGCGCGCTGCCTGGGCTCATCATCGGTGTCGCCTGGCTGATTGCCGGGCGCTATACCGGGCTGTATAACACCATTTGGATAATCCTTATCGCCTACGTCTGTGCTTTTACTGCACTCGTTGTCCAGGCCGTGCGCGCCCCGCTAATAAGCACCCCGGTCACCGTGGAAGAAGCAGCGCGCATTTCTGGCGCCACGCCGCTTAAGGCGCTATTTACTACCACCGGCGCGATGACCATTCCAGCGGCGATATCCGGTGCGGTGCTCGTAGCGGTGACCGCGATTCGAGAACTTACTATTTCCGTGCTCCTCGTCGCACCCGGAACCACAACACTGGGTGTCCAAGTCTTCAATCTGCAACAGGCAGGAAATTATAACCAGGCATCGGCACTCGCCCTACTCTTTGCGCTGCTTGGCATCATTGCCGTCGCACTGACTATCCGTGCTCCCAAGGTAAGGACTTAATAATGGCGAAAATTGCAGCTTCCCACCTCACGGTCACTTTTCCGGACGGAACCACCGGCCTACGCGATATCAACCTCTCCATCGAGCCAGGAGAACTCATCGCACTTGTGGGACCGTCAGGCTCCGGCAAAACCACCCTCCTTCGCACCATCGCTGGTTTTATTTCCCCATCATCGGGTGAGCTCGACATCGATGGCAAACAGATGACTTCAACTCCTCCCGAAGAGCGCGGCATTGGTATGGTTTTCCAACAGCACGCGATTTGGCCACACATGTCTGTTAAAGAGAATGTTGGCTATCCACTACGCCGAGCGAAAGTAGCTAAGGCTAAACGCGAAGAGCACATTTCTAAAACTTTGACCCTCGTAGGCCTGCCGGGATTCGAAGACCGGTCTCCGAACAGTCTTTCTGGCGGACAACGCCAGCGCGTGGCTCTTGCCAGAGCGATCGTCGCAAGTCCTAAACTTCTGTTACTGGATGAGGCCCTTTCAGCTCTTGACGAACCATTGCGCGATAAATTGCGTCGCGAACTAGTAGAATTGACGCAAAAACAACGCCTAACCACGGTGCACGTGACCCACGATCGCGCCGAGGCGCTGGCTATTGCAGATAGAGTCGTGGTCCTAGACGGCGGCGAAATCCAACAAATCGCTACCCCGCAACAGCTCCTAGAAAATCCCGCTAGTCCGGAGGTCGCGGCGTTCATTTCGGACGCCACAATTGTTCAAACCACCATTACAGAAAGCCTCGTCGAGTGTCCCACGCTTGGTGTTTCATGGCCGCTGAGCGATGTAACTGTGCGAGGGGACGGTACTAAAGCCGCTATCTTGCCGCACCACGCAAAGATTGTGGACGAAGACTATCTAGGCACCACGGTTCCAGCAATAGTGGACTCCGCAATTTTCGAAGGCGACCACTACTCTGTTACCGCCACTCATGAATCTGGAACCAAATTCCGCACCACTGCAGACCATAAACCCGCAATGGGACAATCCGTGTGGGTTCACTTCTCGCCACCCTTGATTTTTTAATTCGTCACGTTCCGCGAACTTTAAAAACTCGACAGTTTCACAGAGCTCTAATCTTCTTTGACAGCTGCCCCCATTTTCAGGAGCACAATTTTATGTCCATAGTGACCACAAATATCGAGGACCGTTGACTATCGCACCATCCTCACCGCCATTTCCTTCTACTTTTCCCGTTCCTTGCTTAAGCTCTAAGCCATGAGTGAAAGCACTGAACGCTATGTCGTAGACCTCACCCGCCTCGACACCGCCGTATACCGCGCTACCAATTCCGCGGGAGCCAGCATTGAATTTGGCAGTGGTGAGGGACTCCTCTCCCCTGTTGAACTCTTGCTAGCTGCGATCGCGGGATGCTCCGCGGTGGACGTGGACGTGGTGACATCTCGGCGCGCGGAGCCGGAATCTTTTGATGTGCACGTAGAGGGTGACCGCGTGAACGAAGACGGTGCATCGCGCCTGTCGGAGGTTCGCGTGGGGTTCGATCTATCGTTCCCGGATACACCGGAGGGCAACCAAGCGCGCAAACTGGTGGACAACCTGATTCGCATCTCCCACGAGAAGGACTGCACGGTATCGCGCACGGTTGAGAACCCCACGCGGGTGAAGTTCAGCAACGACTCGAAATAGTTTCCCGAAATAGAAGCGCGACATGCGGTTTCGCTCCGGGGATGCCCCCAAACCCGCTGCTATGGTGCAGTTGTTAACTATTGTGGCAAATGTGATTACTGCAGGAGCTCAACATGTCACCATCTTTCTCCCGTCGCGGCCTTTTTAAGGTCGGCGCTCTCGCCCTAACCGCAGGCGCCATCGGCGCTGCCGCCCCGAGCGCGGCAGCGCTCGGACCGGTGCGCGGCACCATCATTGATTTCTCCGCCGGCGTACCTTCCCCGCAGGCAATTAAGAATGCCGGCCACATGGGCGCCATTCGCTACGTCTCCGACAAGCGCCCCGGCGCTGCGTGGATGACCGGCAAGCCGGTAACCCTCAAAGAAACTAAGGCCAATGCGGCAGCGGGTCTGCCCACTGCGTCGGTCTACCAATTCGGCCGCGCGGAAACTGCCGATTGGAAGCAGGGCGCAGCAGGTGCAGCAATCCACGCACCGAAGGCGATTGCGCTGCACAAGAAGGCAGGCGGTCCCACCAAACGCCCGATCTACATCGCGATCGACGATAACCCCACCCGCGAGCAGTACACCCGCCAAATCCGCCCATACCTGCAGGCATTCTCCAAGACGCTGGAGCTAGCCGGCTACCAGACGGGCGTCTACGGCAATTACAACACCATCGAGTGGGCAATCCAGGACGGCATTGGCACGTACTTCTGGATGCATGACTGGGGATCCAACGGCAAGATTCACCCGCGCACCACTATCCACCAGCTGCCGCACAACAAGCAACAGACCATCGGCGGCGTCATCGTTGACGTCAATGAGGTCTACGCCGAAGACTGGGGACAGTGGACACCAGGCAAGTCCGCAGCACCTGCACCGGCAAAGAGGCCGACCACCAAGAAACCACAGCCGCAGCCGCAGCCGCAGGCCAAGGCCCCAAGCAATGGCTCGTCCGACCTGGTCAATCAGCTGAGTTCGCAGCTGCAGAGCAAGCACCCGGAGCTACCGGAACTGCCCCAGGTCACTGCCAATGGCGTGACCTTTAATGGCAAAACGTTGAGCAACGATCAGATTCGTCAGCTAGCGAAGATCGTCGCAGAAACGGTTGCTAAGACGCGGTAGTACTACTTTTTAGAGGGCTCAGAGGTTTTCTCTGAGCCTTTCTTTTTATCTGTGGACTTCTTATCGGAGCTGCCTTTGTCCTTCTTTTTGGACGTGGTGGATTCGCTAGTGGGCTCCTTGGACGAGGACTTTTCCTTCTTGCCCTTGTCGGATTTTTCGTCCTTGTCCTTCTTGTTGGAGGACGTGGTGGGGGTCTCTGAAGTGGAGGTCTCGATCGGTGGAACGTCCTCGCCGTCTTTGTACTTAAGGAAGCGCTCGGTGGCCTTGCCCAGATTCTTGCCGGTCACCTCGTCCTTGACGTAGTCGGTGAGGTCATCGGATGAGCCGGTGATAGAGGCGGCGGCGACGAAGTTCTCGCCAAAGGAAACCGAGGAGTTAATGGACTTGTCATTGGACCAGCCCCACTTGCTGCCTACTACGTTAGAGAGCTTGGCTGTGCCGTAGTTCTGAAGGTAGCCATCCTCAGAGATGGGATCGGCATGCGCCATTGCTACCAGCACTGGGTGGGTTTCATCGCGGTCAATGAGCTGCGAGATGAAGCTGGCTACGTCATACGTGGAGGTTTGCGAGTAGCCCCACTGCTCACCGGCCTTGGTGGATTCGAGGTGGAATTCATCCGCAATCGTGTCGATGGAATCCGGGTACTTGTCAAAGAGGTCTTCGGCGGACTTATCAGAGGAGCTAGCGATCATATCCAGCGCCTCGTATTTATCCTCGTACTCGCCCTTTTCCATCACGTAGGTGGCGATATAGAGCTTGATGAGGCTTAGCGCCGGGCGGGCTTCGTGCTCCGAGGCAGAGCCCATGTGCATGCCATCGTGCAGGCGGATATAGGTAATTGAATGCCCCTCATCGCCCTCGAGGAACTCATTGGTTTCCGGTGGGACGTCGCGGTTGGTGTCTGTTGCTTTTAAAGGGGCGTCGGCAAGCGCGTCGCTTTCGCGCTCGCTATTGCTGCACGCGGTGGTGGTCAAGGCGAGCATGCATACGGCCAAAGCGGCACCAGCCTTAACTGATGCCGCCTTGCGGGTCACGGACGTTCTAAGCACGTCCAACCACATTACCGGGTCTGTGCACTTTTCAAGCAATTAATGCTGCACGGGTGCCTCCACGCCCACGCCAGTAAGCGAGCGAACCTCCATCTCTGCGGAAAGCTCCTCAAAGTTGTCCGGCTGGGTCATAATGGAGACCAACCAGCCGACAAAGAAGGACAGCGGAATGGAGACCAAGCCCGGCGAGGAAAGCGGGAAGATGGCCCAGTCCGCACCTGGGAACATGGAGCTCTCAGAACCGGAGACTGCCGGGGAGAAGAAGATGAGCACCAGGCAGGACACCACGCCGGTGTACATGGAGGCCACCGCGCCCGCGGTGTTGAAGCGGCGCCAGTACAGGGAGTACAGGATGGTCGGCAGGTTGGCGGAGGCCGCCACCGCAAACGCCAGGGAGACCAGGAAGGCCACGTTCTGGGTCATGGCCAGGATGCCCAAGATGATGGAGACGATGCCAAGGATCACCACGGTGGTCTGGGAGACGCGGACCTGCTCAGCCTCGGTGGACTCGCCGTTGCGGATAACCGCGTGGTAGATATCGTGCGCGATGGACGCAGAGGCGGTAATGGCCAGGCCAGCCACCACGGCGAGCACGGTGGCGAAGGCCACGGCGGAAATAATCGCCATGAAGATGGAGCCGCCGATCTCCATTGCGAGTAGCGGTGCCGCAGCATTGGCCCCGCCCGGCGCGGCGAGGATGCGGTCCGGCCCGACCAGTGCAGCTGCGCCGTAGCCCAGGACCAGGGTCATGAGGTAGAAAGCACCAATAATAACGATCGCCCAGGTAACGGAGCGGCGCGCCTCAGTAGCGGTAGGCACGGTGTAAAAGCGCATCAGCACGTGCGGCAGGCCACCCACGCCGAGCACCAGGGAAATGCCCAGGGAGATAAAGTCCAGCTTGGTGGCAGTGGTGGCGCCGTACTTCAGGCCCGGGGCCATGATGTCCTTGGCCTCGTAGCCCTTCTCTTTAATCTGCTCAGAGGCGGCGTGCATGTCGATGGCGTTATTAAACAGGGTGCTAAAGCCGCCGCGCAGGGCAATGAAGACCAAGAAACACATGATGACCACGCCGGCGACCAGAAGCACGGCCTTAATCATCTGCACGTAGGTGGTGCCCTTCATGCCGCCGACCAGGACGTAGACAATCATGAGCACGCCCACAATGCCCACGACGAGAGCCTGCCACTTGAAGTCGTGGATATCCAGCAGCACGGCCACCAGCGAGCCGGCGCCGGCCATCTGCGCGATGAGGTAGAAAAGCGTGACAAAAAGGGTGGCGATGGACGCCGCCACGCGCACGGGCTTCTGCTTCAGGCGGAAGGATAGGACGTCCGCCATGGTAAAGCGGCCAACGTTACGCATGGGCTCGGCGACGAGCATGAGTGCTACCAGCCAGGCGACGAAGAAGCCCACCGAGTACAAGAAGCCGTCGTAGCCGTTGAGCGCCACCGCGCCGACGATACCTAGGAAGGATGCGGCGGAGAGGTAGTCACCGGAGATCGCCAGGCCGTTCTGGCGTCCGGAGAAGCTGCCGCCACCGGTGTAGAAGTCCGAGGCTTCCTTGGTGGTTTTGCCGGCGCGCAGCACCACCGCCATGGTGACGATGAGGAAGATGGCGAAGATGGAAATATTCAGGATGGGGTTGCCGGCGGAAGACTCGGCGGCAAGGGTGGTGGTAGTCATTAGATGCCCTCCAGTTCTTCACGGATGGCGGCCGACTTCGGCTCGATATTCTTATTGGCGTACTTCACGTAAATCCACGTGATGATGAAGGTGGTGAGGAACTGGGCAAGGCCGAAGACTAGGCCGATGTTCCAGCCGCCGCCGAGCTCGGTTGCCATGAAGTCAGGGGCGAACACGGCGGCAAGAACGTAGACCACGTACCACACGAAGAAGGCCACGGTCATAGGGAAGGTAAAACTCCGGTAGGTGCGGCGCAGCTCGCCGAATTTGGCGGAGTCGCGCATCGCGATGAACTCGCTACCGGTGGGTTCGCGGCGCGAGACAGGAGTTGCAGCTACGTCACTCATAGAGCATCGTCTCCTTGGGTGAGAGGAACTTAGGTCACACGAGATAGTGTGTCACTGCTCACTATCAGCGTTGTCCTGTAAGTTACAGAACATTTTCTGCAAGGTTGTAAACTCTG
The DNA here is from genome assembly GCF_039907195.1 of Corynebacterium sp. c3Ub_189. Lineage (NCBI taxonomy): Bacteria > Bacillati > Actinomycetota > Actinomycetes > Mycobacteriales > Corynebacteriaceae > Corynebacterium > Corynebacterium sp. c3Ub_189. The sequence goes on from NZ_JASBOF010000022.1 coordinate 13,299, forward strand.
CCAAGAAAACCTTCCACTCCCCCACCCTTTCAACCCCATAGGCTTCACTGAACTGGAATAACATCTTTAGCAAACTACCCCCGCGGGAAGAATTTTCTACCCCCTGTAAAGATTGTTAACAGCCGCTTGGCAAAAGAAAAAGCCCCCGTGAGGGGGCTTAATCTGCGGTTGACGTTACTCTTCGTTGCCTGGGAATTCGCGTGGGTCATTGAACATGCGGCCAAAGCCCTCCTGGCCCTCCAGGGCGTCAATGGCGGATACTTCCTCCGCCGTGAGCTCCAGCTCGGTGGCGGCCAAGTTTTCCTTCAAGCGCTCGGTGCGCGCGGACTTCGGAATGACGGAGATGTCCTTGGACATGAGGTAGGACAGTACTACCTGTCCCTCGGTGGCCTCGTGGTCAGCAGCAGCCTGCTCGATTGCGGGGTTGTTGAGCACAACGCCACGTGCCAGCGGGGCCCATGCCTCGGTGACGATGTCATTATCGTGATGGAAGGCGCGCAGGCTGGACTGGGTAAAGCCCGGGTGGATCTCCACCTGGTTGAGCACCGGAGAAATGCCGGTGGTGGAAATGAGGTCCTTGAGCACGTCTTCGTAGAAATTGGCCACACCGGTGGACGCAATCTGACCCATACCCTGCAGGCGGGCGATAGCCTCAAAGGTCTCGTTGTACAGGCCACCCTGCGGCCACGGCCAGTGAATGAGGTACAGGTCGAGGTAGTCCAGCTGCAGATCCTTTAGCGACTGCTGGAATGCTTCTTCCACCTTGTGCTCACCCTGGTGGGAGTGCCACACCTTGGAGGTAATAAAGAGCTCATCGCGAGTGACATCGCCGGCATCCATAGCCTGCTTCAGGGCGGTGCCTACCGCCTCTTCGTTCTTGTAGAGCGTGGCGGTATCGAAGTGGCGGTAGCCCAAATCGATGGCCTCGCGGATGACGCGGATGCACTCCTCGTCATATAGCTTGTACGTACCCAAGCCCAGCTGGGGCATTTCGCGGTCATCATTGAAAGTTACGGTTGGCACAGTCATGCCCTCCATTGTGCCGCAGTTTTTTCAGCCGCGCCGAAAACGACGACACCCCAGGGCGAACCCTGGGGCTGAGCGCTTTTAGTCGGCGCGGATGAGGTCAATAATAAAGACCAAAGTGCGGCCGGACAGCGGGTGCGCACCACCTGCGGGACCGTAGGCCTTTTCCGGCGGAATGATGAGCTTGCGGCGACCGCCCACCTTCATTCCCGGAATGCCCTCTTGCCAGCCGGCGATGAGACCGGTCAGCGGGAACTCGATGGACTGGCCACGGTCCCACGAGGAATCGAATTCTTGGTTGGTCTCGTATTCAGCGCCGACGTAGTGGACTTCCACTACGGCACCAGGCTGCGCCTCAGCACCGTCGCCGACGACGATGTCTTCTACAACAAGGTCGGTCGGCGCTGGGCCAGACTGGGCTTCAATAACAGGCTTATCCATGGGGATTATTCTCCTTGGGAAATCTAGTTTGTTCGTGCGGTCGCATTAAAAACCGAACCGAGCTGCACCTATTATAGGTGCTACCACCCGATTCGGCTTAATTAGGCAGACCGCGGAGCGCTTTAACGCTCGCTACGCGGGGTGACCTTACGCAGGGACTCGCCGGTGTAAATCTGGCGCGGACGGTTGATCTTGGTGTTGATCTCCAGCTGCTCGCGGTACTGTGCAATCCAGCCCGGCAGGCGGCCGATAGCGAAGAGGACGGTAAAGAAGTCCGTCGGGAAGCCCATGGCGCGGTAGATCAGGCCGGTGTAGAAGTCCACGTTCGGGTAGAGCTTGCGGGAGACGAAGTAATCGTCATTCAACGCAATATCTTCCAGCTTCATGGCCAGATCCAGCATTGGGTCGCCGCCCAGGTGCTCGATGATCTCGTGGGCGGTGTCCTTGACGATGGCCGCGCGCGGGTCGTAGTTCTTGTACACGCGGTGGCCAAAGCCCATGAGGCGAACGCCCTTTTCCTTGTTCTTCACGCGGTTCATGAAGTCGGTAGCGTCACCATCGTGGTTGTTCTGGATATCTTCCAGCATCTCCAGAACGGCCTGGTTTGCGCCGCCGTGCAGCGGGCCGGACAGGGCGTTAATGCCGCCGGCGATGGAGACGAACATATTGGCCTGAGCGGAACCAATCATGCGCACGGTGGAGGTGGAGCAGTTCTGCTCGTGGTCAGCGTGCAGGATAAGCAGCTTATCCAGGGCCTTAGCTACAACCGGGTCAACCTCGTACTCCTCGGTGGGGTAGCCGAACATCATGCGCAGGAAGTTCTCGCGGGCGTTCAGGCTATTATCCGGGTACATATAAGGCTTGCCCTGGGAAGCGCGGTAAGCATACGCAGCCAGCATTGGAACCTTTGCCAGCAGGCGGACGGTGGCCTTATCCAGCTGCTCCGGGTCGAGCGGGTTGAGCTGATCCTGGTAGTACGCGGAAAGAATGTTAAGGGAGGAAGCCAGCACGGCCATTGGGTGCGCGTTGCGCGGGAAGATATTGAACGCGGCCTTGAAGTCCTCATCCAACAGGGTGTGGTGGCGGATTTCGCGGTTAAAGTGGCTGAGCTCCTCCTCGTTAGGCAGATGACCCTTGATCAGCAGATAGGAAACCTCGTTAAAGGAAGCGTTTTCCGCAAGGTCCGCGATATCGTAGCCGCGGTGACGCAGGATGCCCTCTTCACCGTTAATGAAGGTGATCTTGGACTCGGTGGAACCGGTGGAGGTATAACCAGGGTCGAAAGTAACGAGTCCGGTCTCGTTACGGAGCTTGGAGATGTCAAAGCCAGAGTCGCCCTCGGTGGACTGCTTGATGTCCATCTCGTACTCGCCGCCTGGGTACTGGAGCACTACCTTGTTGTCTTCAGAAGCCACGGAAGTTCCTTTCTCTATGTGAAGAGTCATTATTAAGCACTAACTTAAGGAAGTTAGCTTGATACCTCTTCACACTTTAGCAAACTTTGTGACGCCGCCTACAAGTTTCGGTCACCTAAAATAACTGCCGTTCGACCGGAACTGTTCTACACTTGCACGCATGAGCACTCCAGAACTTACGCTGCCCACCGACCTCCTGCCTGCCGACGGCCGCTTTGGCTGCGGCCCCTCCAAGGTTCGCCCCGACCAGCTTGCGGCCATTGACCCCGCGGTCATGGGCACTTCTCACCGCCAGCCGGCAGTGAAGAACCTCGTAGGTTCGGTGCGTGAAGGTTTAAGCGATCTCTTCTCCCTGCCAGAGGGATACGAGATTGTCCTTTCTCTGGGCGGCGCTACTGCCTTCTGGGATGCTGCCACCTTCGGGCTCATTGAACGCCACTCCGCCTACCTCACCTTTGGCGAGTTTTCCACTAAATTTGCCAAGGCCGCCGCGGGTGCACCCTGGCTCGATGCCCCATCCATCGTGGAGTCCCCAGTGGGCACGGCGCCCGACCCACGCAAACTCTCCGCGGAGGCGGACGTCGTCGCTTGGGCACACAATGAAACCTCCACCGGTGCGATGGCAGAAGTCACCCGCCCGCACCCCCGCAATGATCAACAGCTGGTGGTCGTGGACGCCACTTCCGGCGCGGGTGGTCTGCCCGTGCACATCTCCGATACGGATGTCTACTATTTCTCGCCGCAAAAGTGCTTTGCTTCCGACGGCGGCCTGTGGCTCGCCGCCATGTCCCCCGCCGCGCTGGAGCGGATTGAGAAAATCAACACCTCCGAGCGCTATATCCCCAACTTCCTCAACCTGCAGACAGCAGTAGATAACTCCCGCAAGAACCAGACCTATAACACCCCGGCAATCGCCACCCTGCTCATGCTGGATAACCAGGTCCAGTGGATGAATGCCAACGGCGGTCTGGACGGCATGGTTGAGCGCACTACGGAATCCTCCACCACGCTGTATAACTGGGCCGAATCCCGCCCGGAGACCACTCCCTTCGTCGCGGAGCCCGCGTCCCGCTCGCTCGTGGTGGGCACCATCGATTTCGCCGAGTCCGTCGATGCCGCAGCGCTCGCCGCCACCCTGCGCGCCAACGGCATCCTGGACCTAGAGCCGTACCGCAAGCTGGGCCGCAACCAACTGCGCATCGGCATGTTCCCAGCTATTGATCCGGCCGATATCGCCAAGCTGACCCAGTGCATCGACTACGTCTTGGATGCGAATTAACGCATCCCCCTCAACATGCCCCGCCGCCTCGCAGGCCGCGGGGCATTTTCACGTTATAGTTGAATGCATCACAGATATGTCCGCCGTCGATAGGCAAAAGGAGCGCCCTATTATGCGCGAGCTGTTCCCAGTTGACAGCGAGTCGACCGAAACCTCTTTGGTGCTGCGCACCGAAGACGGCGAAGAGTTTTTCCTCTCCATCACCGATGAGCTGCGTGAGGACCTGCGGGGCGAGCAGGAGGAAACCCCCGAAGAGGAACCGGCGGCTCCGGCCATCAGCCTGGCCAAGCCCACCAAACCGGAACCGGTGGAAGAGACAAAGATCCGCCCGGCGGAGATCCAAAACCGCATCCGCGCCGGCGCCTCTGCGGCGGAGCTGGCGGAAGAAATGGGCGTGACCGAATCTCGCATCGAGCCCTTCGCCTACCCGGTCATGCTGGAGCGCAATCGTATCGCGGAGATTGCCAAGCAAGCCCACCCGGTCCGCGAGGACGGACCGGCCAAGCTCACTCTGTGGGAGGTTCTGGCCACCGCCTTTGCCGCCCGTGGACACTCGCTCTCCGAGTCCACCTGGGATGCCTACCGCCACCAGGGCGAGGCCTGGATCGTGCGCGTGACGTGGAAGGCCGGCCTGTCCGAGAACGAAGCCGAGTGGTACTTCAAGCAGTCCATGTCCTCGCCTGCCACGGTGGAAGCGCGTAACTCGGTGGCCGCGGACCTGACGGACCCGGATTTCGTGCAGCCGGTGCGCTCGCTGACCTCGCTGGGCAGCGGCCGCTATGACGAAGCTATCGACGGCGACCAGCCCAGCAACGTCACCGACCTCACCGCGCCGACCACCCCTCCGGAAGAGCCGGAGGAAGAGGAGTTCCTGCAAAACCCCTCGCCGGAAGAAAAGCCCGCCAAGCGCCGCCGCAAGGCCGTCACCCCGCATTGGGAGGACGTGCTGCTCGGCGTTCGTTCCAATACCAAGCGCCCTAGGGACTAATCGTGGACATCTCTCACGCAGTACTCACTCTCTGGTACATCTCTCAACCCAATGCGGAAGAGGTGTTGAAAACCGAGCCCAAGGCAGACCGCGGCTTTGGGCGGAAGTTCCTCGCCCAGCTAGATCCAACTTTCCCAGTCACACCGATTGGGCAATTCCCGCTCAACCGCTCCGCGCAGACGGATCCGAACGAGTACTATATCGGCGGCTACCCCGGCATCACTGTGGTGCAAACGGTGTGTGAAGGCGACTCTGTCCTCCTCTCTCAGCTGCCGGACACGCTGCTCAACGCGGTGCCCGCCCAGCGGGTTATCGCGCTGGCAAGCAACGAGAAGGAAGGCTACGCCGGCTTTGCGCTCTGGGAGGGCGGCGAGCTCAAGCGCTGCCTCTGCGCTACCCGCGAGCACCTTTATGAAGACACCGGCTTGCCCGAACCTTTCGAGGCTCCTTATTGGGCAGGCGAAAAATACGAGCCGCTCGGCGGTATTTCCCTGCCATTCGAGCCGCTCGGCATCATGGAAGCAGCCCAGGAATACTGGCTTGGCATTGAGGTCGGGTACGAGGGCCCTGATCTCGACGTCGTGGGCTACGCGGTCGATGGCCGCCCAGAGCCGAAAATCGACCCGCCGAAGCCCAAGCGGACCGTTGGCGAGCTAGCGGCGCAATCGGCCAATAAGCTGGGGCTCAACGATTACGATGACTACGAGGACCACAACGCCGAGCCGGAATCCACCGGCGAGGAAATTATCTCCACCGCCAAGCACTTGGGTTCGCTCCTTGGCAATTGGAGTGCTCAGACGTTTAGGTCGCTCAAGGAGCGCTGGCGCTCATAAAAGGAAATGGCGGCGGCGGTCGCCACATTAAGAGAATCGGTGCCAGGGGCCATCGGTATGCGTGCGCGTATATCGGTGGCCTTCATTGCGTGTTCGGTAAGGCCGGGGCCTTCCGCGCCGACGAGCATCGCCACCTTATCTAGGCCATGCATGGCCTCGGCCAAGTGCACCGCGTGGGGGTTGGGGGTTAAGGAAATGAGGGTAAAGGAGGCGTCGGCAAGCGCCTGCAAGGAACGCTGCCAGGTAGTAAACCCGCCTTCTAAATGGGCAAAGGGCAAGCGCAGCACGTGCCCCATGGACACGCGCACCGAGCGCCGGTAGAGCGGATCCGCGGCACCGGAGCCCAGCAGCACCGCATCCACGCCCATGCCGGCGGCATGGCGGAAGATGGCGCCGATATTTTCATGATCGCCCACGCCCTCGAGCACGGCGATGGTCTTGGCGGATTCCACGATCTCGCTCACCTCCGGCTCCGGGGCGCGGTCCGCGGCAGCGACCAGCCCGCGGTGCATATCGAAGCCGGCTACCTCCGCTAGGGTCTCGCGAGAGACCTCGTAGATGGGGCACTCGGGTTCGCCATACTCGGAAATATAGGCCTCCACCTTCTTGGGAAAGCCCACGAGGCAGCGCATGGGGAACCGGGACTCGGCCAGCCGGGAGACCACCAGCGGGCCCTCAGCAATGACGAGACCCTCGCCAGACTTATCGGATTTGTTGAGGTTCCGAATATCGTCCAGGCGAGGGTCTGTGGGGTCAGTAATCAGCATGCCCTTAGGCTAGCCGATGGCATTGGAAATCGGATCCATGCCAAAGAAAATCACGAAGAGGCCAGCCAAGAGCCACATGATCCAGTGCACGTCCTTGGCCTTGCCGGCGAAGGTGGACATGAGCGCGAAGGAGATGAAGCCCACGCCGATGCCGTTGGCAATGGAATAGGTAAACGGCATGGTCACGATGGTCAGGAAGGCGGGGATGGCGATCTCCATCTTGGTCCAGCGGATCTCGGTCAGCTGCGCGGCCATCATCACGCCGACGATGACCAGCACCGGGGAGGCCGCCTCGATGGGCACGATTTCATACAGCGGCGTCAAGAACATCGCGGCGAGGAACAGCACACCGGTCATGAGGTTGGCCAGGCCGGTGCGGGCGCCATCGGCAATGCCGGCGGAGGAATCCGCAAAGACGGTATTGGAAGAAGCAGAGCCCAGGCCGCCGGCCACGGCGCCGAAGCCTTCAACGACGAGGGCCTTCTTCATATCGGGGAGGTTGCCGTCGGCGTCGACAAGCTTGCCTTGCTTGCCCAGGCCGGTCATGGTGCCCATCGCATCAAAGAAGTTGGTCAGCAACAGGGTAAAAATCAGCAGCACCGTGGAGACCACGCCGATCTTGGTAAACGCGCCCACCAGGTTCACATCGCCCACGATGGACAGATCCGGAATGCCGCCGAGCGCCTCCGGCTTCACCGGCGCGGCCATGCCCCAATCCTCGGAGCCGGTCAACGCCTGGATAATAAACGCGATGATGGTGGTCAGCACGATGGCGATGAAGAGCCCGCCCGGCACGTTCCGAATGACCATGAAGGAACAAATAATGAGGCCGATGACAAAAACCAGCGCCGGCCAGGTAGAAATCGAACCATTGATGCCCAGCCCCACCGGTACGGTGGTATTCGCAGCGTCCGGCACGCGGGTGACAAAGCCACCATCCACGAGGCCAATCATGGCGATGAACATGCCGATGCCCACGCCCATCGCCGCCTTCATGGACTGCGGGATGGCGTCAAAGACGGCGGTGCGGAAACCAGAAATGGCCAGCAGGACGATGATGATGCCCTCAATGACCACCAGGCCCATGGATTCTTGCCAGGTCAGCCCGCTGGTGGCGACCATGCTCACGCCCACGAAGGTATTCATACCCAAGCCTGCGGCCATGGCAAAGGGGTACTTGGCAATCGCGCCGAAAAGGATGGACATGACGCCGGCGACCAGCGCGGTGGCGGCGGCGACCTGTGGCACGCCTAGCGCGTAGCCTTCCGCGTCCTCGGTAGTACCGAGGATGAGCGGGTTCAAGAGGATGATATAGGCCATGGCGAAGAACGAGACCGTTCCCGCGCGTAGCTCGGTTCCGATGGAGGAACCACGTTCAGAGATATGGAAGTAGCGATCGAGAGTGGCTTTCAACGCCTGCGCCTTTCACGTACAGCGAGTCTTACGCCATAAGTGTGCTGCCTTAATCCTCGATTTCAAAATCCTGGAAGATGGGCTTTTCATCATCGAAGGCCACTTCCGGGGTCTTTTCTTCCCGCACGCGCGTCTGCGAATGTGCACCGCAGCCATAGCGCGAGTGCACCACCCGGCCGTCCGCCGAGTACTCATTGGCACAGACGCCGTAGTTGTCCATCAGCTGCACATAAAACGCACAGGTGCGGCACTGCAGGCGCGCCTTGGCCGCCATATCCGTATTTGGGCCGAACTCGGTGCGCCAACGCTTCTTGGCGTCTTCCAAGCCGGACGTGGATAGGTTATCCCCGTCCAGGCGGGAATCATCCACGGCCGGTGGCATCAGGTCTCCGGGTCCAAGGTCGCCGGGCCGCACGCGGTCCTCATAGGGCACCCATTCCGGCGGCTGCAGGGCCTCCCCGCCCGGCACCAACGCCACCTCATTGACGGTGACGTAGCGCGATCCCTCCGCGCAGGCGAGCACCGCCTGCCATTCCCAGCCGGGGTAGCCAGGCATCTCTGCTTCGAATCGGTGGGTAGCAACGTTTCGGCCCATCCCGGCGACGCCGATATGCTTGCCGACGCCCCCTTCCCCCACCTCATCCAGCGCCTCGCGCGCGATGCGCACGGCGCGAGAATCGATCAACGGATTTGCTTTTCGCTTACTCACGCCCCTCATTATTCATTATGGAGCGCACCCGGTGGTACATATGGTGCATGTCGTTTCTTTCCCGCGCCGCCTGCATTCTCCTCCCCTGCACGCTCGTTGCCTGTTCCTCTACCCCAGCTGAACCCGAAGTAGAACACCTCTCCGTCGAGGTCCTCGGCACCGCTTCCTTGCCGCCCAATTCCTTTACTCAGGGCCTCGAAACCGATCCGGACGGCAACCTGCTCTTGGGCACCGGCCAGTGGGGCGAATCCCGCTTGGAGCGCTTCTCCCCCGAAACCGGCGAAACCTTGGCCGAAACACGCCTGGATAGCAGCTACTTTGGCGAGGGCATCACCCAAGCCGGCGATTCCATCTGGCAGCTGACCTGGAAGTCCGGCCAAGCCCTGAAATACGACCACGACCTGCGCCAAGTAGATACCGCCACCTACTCGGGCGAGGGCTGGGGCCTGTGCAATACCGGCGAGGATCTCCTCATGTCCGATGGCTCCGCGACCCTGCGGCACATGGACCCAGAGACCTTCGCGCAGCGCTCCACTACCGACGTCACCCTAGAGGGAAAGCCCCTCGAAGACATCAATGAACTCGAGTGCGTGGGCGATGAGGTCTACGCCAATGTGTGGATGGATGACAATATCTACCGCATCGATCCCTCCACCGGTCGCGTGACCGCCATAATCTCCACCGACGCGATTGATAAGTCCCGCTATACCGACCCCGATGATGTCCTCAACGGCATCGCACACATCACAGACGATGAGTTCTGGCTTACCGGCAAGCGGTGGGAAGAACTCTTCCACGTTCGAGTAAGGTAAAGGCCCATGGCAACCCGTAAGGAAGCAAGGAAAAAGTCGCTGCTGCAGATCTTGGCCCTCATCGTGGTCGTGGCGGTCATCGTCGCCGCCGTAGTGATCTTCCAAAACTGGTGGAACCAGCGCCCGGGTCCCGATCCCCGCGACATCACGGTCACCGCCTCCGTGGGCGATAAGTCCATCGACGTCGCCCCGTACATTGCATGCGAGCCCGGCTCCGAGTGTCCGGAAGGCGAGGTTCCGAACCTCACCGTGGGCGATGATGACACCCTCAAGCTCGATATTCCCGAAGAAATCTCCGACCACGAGTGGAAGATTCTTTCCATCTACGATGACCCCGCCGCCAACGATGAGACCGCGCACGGCGCAAACGAGACCACCGAGGTATCGATCCCCGGCTCGGTAGAACCCATCAAGGCCTCTACCGGCAAGCGCCCCCGACTCAAGGTGGTGGAGATTTCCTCCATGATGATCGGCACCGATGACAACGGCGACGAAACCCCCTTGGCCACCGTGTGGTCACTGACCACGATGACCGATAAAGAACGAGAAGCCTCCGCGGAGGAATCCACGAAGGCTTCTAATTAGCTATCCAAATCCTTCGCGATTGCGCGGAGGATTTCTGCTACCTGGCGCCCAGTCTTGCGCTCCGGGTAGCGGCCGGAATTGAGCACCGGCTGAATCTGCGACTCCAGCAATGTCATCACGTCAGAGACCATGCTGCCGAGCTCTTCCGGCTTGCGGGCCGGCGTGCGGCGGCGCGGCTTATCCAATACCTTGACCCGCAGCGCCTGCGGACCGCGGCGCCCGGCCGCGAAATCGAAGTCGATGCGCTGGCCGGGGAACAGTTCCTCTACTCCCTTGGGCAGCACGTTGCGGCCAACATAAACGTCTTCATCGCCCGGGTTGCTGACGAAACCGAAACCTTTCTCGGCGTCATACCACTTCACTTTGCCAATAGGCATAGGTACCCACCTCTTCTCTAGGGGAAAATCTTTATTTTAGCCGCCTGGTCAAAACAACAGAAGTCGCGCACTCTGCCGCGACACACCCGCGTTACATGACACAGATCACAGATTATTGCTCACCTGCAAAAACATCCCCTCACCCACCACATTTGTCCCATTTCTTTCCCATTTATTGCCCATAACGTGACACTTTCGTTATAAACCGCTACGCTGTCCTCCAGACACTTAAGAGCCGTTAAGAAAGTTGCCCTCGCCCGCCCTTTCTTTTTGGTACATATTCTTTGCACTTAATGCGGGCACACAGAGAGGACTAACTACATGGGACGCCACTCCGCTAAGAACCGTATGGCCGCTAAGTTCACCGCCGGCACCGTCGCCTTCGGCGCCGCCGCTGCCATCATGGCACCGACCGCATCCGCTGCCCCAGATTCCGACTGGGACCGTCTGGCACAGTGCGAGGCAGGCGGCAACTGGCACATCAACACCGGCAACGGTTACCACGGCGGACTGCAGTTCAACCCGCAGACCTGGCAGGCCAATGGTGGCGGCCAGTTCGCTGCTACCGCTGACCAGGCAACTCGCGAGCAGCAGATTGTCGTCGCTGAGCGCGTGCTTGCTTCCCAGGGCTGGGGCGCATGGCCGGCTTGCTCCGCCTCCCTTGGCCTGAACTCCGCTCCGACCCAGCGCACCGCTCCGTCCGCTGCCCCTAAGGCTCCGGCCCAAGCACCGGCTCCGGTCAAGCAGGCTGCCGCTCAGAAGTCCGACGAGCTGGCTGTTGATGCTCTGTACAACACCATCAAGAATGCCGCTAACTCCTACGGCCTGGCACTGCCTGCGCAGTTCACCGAGCTGTACAAGGCTAACCGCCACGACTTCAACAACTTCTACTCTGCCAACCGCAACGTCATCGACCCGATTGCGCAGATGATTGAGAACATCACTCGCTAATACATAGCGATAAAGGGCCCATTGCAATAGCAATGGGCCCTTTTTGTATGAAAGAAAAATCCCCGCACCAAGGCGGGGACATACTCTAGCGATTGATGCGAGTATAAGGGTGAACGTAGTTCAGCTTCTCTGCCGGCATCGGCAAGATCAGATCATCGCCGTAGGGGCTGGACGCACCAGCAAAAGGCGCAGAGATTTCCGTGATTGCGTGCTCGCGATTTTCGTTCTTCGGCCAAGCCGGGGAAACGTGACCCTTCTTCTGATTCGACATAGCCCTTATTATTTCAAACCTTGCGCAAAAACGTAACTCAAACGATAACTAAACTGGGGTGACATCATGACTCAGTCTTCCCACCTCCCGCATTTCCGCACGTGGCTCGCCTCCCTTGAGGAAGAAGAGCTCGCCATCATCCTCCGCAACCGGCCGGATGTACTCAATCCGCTACCCCCGAGCATCGCCGCGCTCGCTACCCGCCTGCTCCTGCGCACCTCCATCGCTCGGGCTTTAATGAACTGCACTGCACGGCAGCTTGCGGAAATTGAAGATATCGCGCGCCGCGGAGGAGAACTCGAAGAGGTAGAAGACCTTAATCCGGATATCACCCGCCAGCTCAAGGAGCGCGGCCTGGCCTATGGCAACATCCTCATCCCTCCCGAGGTCATGCCTGCCCTTCCCACGGGCTGGTCCCTCCTCGACCAGGTCCAGGTCAGTCCGGAGGACATCGCCGAGCTACCGGACGAAGAACGGAAGGTCCTCGAGACCTTATCGCGCTCGAATGGCCTCGGCACCACGCGAGATGCGGCCATTGATGCGGATCCGGGCCGGCCGATTCCGCGGCTCATCGCCAAGCAGCTGCTCCAGCGCGTGGACGCCACCACCGTCCGCCTGCCGCGCGCCGTACACCTGGCGCTCAACGGCAAAACCACCGCACCGATCCCGGTGGAGGGAATCACCGAATCCCCCGGCCCGGATTCCAAGGCCGATGATGCCGGTACCGCAGCCGGCCTTTCCGCCGTGCGCGGCATGCAGCGCGTCATTGACGCCCTAGGCGCACGGCCGATAGAACTGCTCAAGGACAAGACCGTGGGCGTTCGCCAACTCACCAACCTGAGCAAAGCCCTCACCATCGATGAGGAGGAGCTACGCCGCCTCATCGGCCTGGGCATGACCGCCCGCCTGCTCAGCCGCGGCGAGCCGAAAAACTTCGAGGGCAACTTCCTCGCGCCAACGGAGTTCGCCCAGGCTTGGCTCGATGCGAGCCTCGCCGAAAAATGGCAGCGTCTACTCGAGGCCTGGACTGCTTCCCCATGGACAAAGGAAGGCCGCACGCTAGCGCACACCAATGACCGGCTGCCGGAATTTAGACAGAAGGTCCTGCAGGTCTACCTGCGCGGCGCGAAACCCAGCTTCGAAGAGTCTCTGCGCTTCCACTTTCCGCTCTTTGCCACGCATACCTCGGACGAGACCATCGCCGAACTCCGCACGGAAGCCGAGTGGATCGGCGCGATCGCCCTTGAGCGCCCCACCAGCGTGCTTATCGACGCCCCCGACGCCGCCACCCGCCTCACCCCCGACACGGTCGATTACTTCCTCATCCAAGCAGATATGACCGTCTTGGTTCCCGGCCCGCTCGATCCGGAGACCCACCAGCGGCTCGAAGCAGTCGCCGACCTCGAGTCCCCCGGCCTGGCCAGTGTCTACCGCATCTCGGATGCGTCCCTACGCCGCGGGCTCGATCGTGGCATGACTGGGGAGGAAATCCAGGCCTTCTTCGCCGCCCACGGGGAGGTGCCGCAGACACTGGAGTTCCACATCGGGGACGTCGCCAAGCGCCATGGCACTCTGCGCTCCGGCCCGGCGCTGTCCTACCTGCGCAGCGAGGACCCGGCACTCCTCCAGATTGCGCTCAAGGCGGCGCCCTTGCGCCTACTCGCGCCCACCGTCGCGGTATCCCAATTGCCGGTGCACGACTTGCTGGAGCGCCTGCGCGAGCACGGACTCTCTCCAGCGGCCGAGGACGAAAGCGGCGCCAGCCTCACCGTCGCGCCCGAACCGGCTACCCTGCCGACCCCGACTGCCCGCCGAGCTACTGCCTCCCCGGACATCGCGAAGGCCATGCGCACCCTGCGCGACGACGCCGCCCCTACTACTCCCAGCCTCGACATAGTCCACGCCGCCGCGCGCACTGCCCGGCCGATCACCATCGGCTATGCGGATAAGAACGGCAACGAAAAGAAACGCACCGTCACCCCGCTGACCGTGGCGGGAGGGCAAATCGACGCTCGCGCGGCCGATGGCTCTACCATCCGGTTTCCCTTGCACCGAATCACCTCCGTTACGCTGGAGCCATGAATGGACCATTGATTGTGCAGTCGGATAAGACCGTCCTGCTCGAGGTGGAACACGCCCAGGCCGCCGAGGCCCGCGCCGCGCTCGCTCCTTTTGCGGAGCTGGAGCGCGCCCCCGAGCACGTGCACACCTACCGCATCACCCCGCTCGCGTTGTGGAATGCCCGCGCGGCCGGGCACGACGCCGAGCAGGTCGTCGACGTCCTGGAAAACTACTCCCGCTTCCCAGTCCCCCAAGCCCTGCTTGTCGACGTCGCCGAAACCATGTCCCGCTACGGCCGCGTCCGCCTCCACGCTCACCCGGCCCACGGCCTCATCCTCGAGTCCGATGAGCCGCCCATCCTGGAAGAACTCTCCCGTGGCGCTACCGGAAAACTCCTCGGCGCTCGCATCGACGAACATTCCATCGCCGTCCCTCCCTCCGAGCGCGGCCGCCTTAAGCAAGCCCTCCTCAAGGCCGGTTGGCCGGCCGAGGATCTCGCCGGCTACGTCGATGGCGAGTCCCATCCCATCGCCCTCAATCACGACGGCTGGCAGCTACGCGACTACCAGCAGTACGCCACCGAGGCCTTCTGGTCCGGCGGTTCCGGCGTCGTCGTATTACCGTGCGGCGCTGGAAAAACCATCGTCGGCGCGGCTGCGATGGCCAAGGCGGAATCCACCACGCTCATCCTGGTTACCAATACCGTCGCCGGCCGCCAATGGCGCGACGAGCTCCTGCGCCGCACCACCCTGACCGAAAACGAAATAGGCGAATACTCCGGCGAAAAGAAGGAAATCAAGCCCATCACCATCGCCACCTACCAGGTGGTCACCCGCAAAACCAAGGGCGAATACCGCGCCCTCGAGCTCTTCGATTCCCGCGACTGGGGCCTCATCATCTACGACGAGGTCCATCTCCTTCCCGCCCCGGTGTTCCGCATGACGTCGGACCTTCAATCGCGGCGTCGGCTAGGGCTTACCGCTACCCTCGTGCGCGAGGACGGCCGCGAGGGCGACGTCTTCTCCCTCATCGGCCCCAAGCGCTACGACGCCCCGTGGAAAGAACTCGAAATGGCCGGCTATATCGCCACCGCCGAATGCATCGAGGTCCGCGTGGATATGGACGCCGAGGAACGCATGCTGTATGCCACCGCCCAGCCTCGCGACCGCTACCGCATCGCCGCCCAAGCCGCCGCCAAGCTCCATGCGGTGGACAAGATCCTGGCCCGGCACCCACAGCAGGCGCTCATCATCGGCGGTTACGTTGACCAGCTCAAGGAGCTCGGCGCGCATCTCGACGCCCCCGTTATCGACGGCTCCACCTCCACCGCCAAGCGCGAGCGCCTCTTCCAACAATTCCGCGACGGCACACTTCCTGTTCTCGTGGTGTCCAAGGTGGCCAATTTCTCCATCGACCTTCCCGAGGCAGCCCTAGCCATCCAGGTCTCCGGCACCTTCGGCTCCCGCCAAGAAGAGGCCCAACGCCTCGGCCGACTGCTGCGCCCCAAGGAAGAGGAAGCCCTCTTCTATTCGCTGGTCACCCGCGATAGCCTCGATGCGGACTACGCCGTGCACCGCCAGCGTTTCCTCGCCGAGCAGGGATATGCCTACCGGCTTATCGACGCACTAGACTTGGAACAATGAAAATCTTCAAGTTCGACGTAGACGAGTCCTTTGCCAAGGCCAATAACGAGCTCTTGCGCGATTCCAACCGCCTTCGCATCTCCGGCCTCGTGCTGGGCATCCTGCTCATCATCGGCGGCGCGGCCATCTGGTGGGGATTTTCCTGGGGCATTACCATCGGCCTCGGCATGATCCTTTTCGGAATCATGGTGGCCATCGTCGGCTTCGCCGCCGCCCGTAAAGTCGGCACCGCCCAGCAACTCTATGACTCCTATCCCCTCGCTCCGGCTGTCATCGCTGAGGTTAACGAGCGCGACATGGTCCTGCTCGCCCTAGTCAACACCAACGTGGATCCTTCCCTGCCTCCCCGCTGGGCTGCATGCTTGCGCACCGTGACCGCCATCCCCGGCACTCAACGCACGGTAGGCACCAAGGTTCCCGTCGCCGCTGTGTCCGGCCGCGCGGACAACAACCACTGGCAGCAAATCACCCCTATGCCCATCGCGTGGGGTACCCCAGACGCCGAAACCGTCACCATTGCCCGGAAAGCCATCCCCCAAGATCAGTGGCAGCGTCTCGAGCGCGCCCGCAAGCGCCTTTCCGACGTAAAAGCTACGAAGTTCGACCTCCTAGTTCTCTAGGGCTCCACAAACCTTTCTGGATAAAGCATTACTTCTAGGAGCGGGTCCGGCCACTTGTTGAGAACTATCTGGGCGACCTCTTCCTCCCTTTCGGGGAAATGATCCCTCGCTAGTTCCACCCAGAATTGCCCGCAGGACCGCGCCTGCCAATCTGGATCAGATTCGGTTCCACGCTTCGCGTACTCCCACGCAGCGTCATACTCACCGATTTCTTCTAAGGCTTTAGCTGCCTCTTCGAAATAAACCGCGTAGCTACCCTCAGCCAGGTGTGTACGAATGATTGCTTCGACGTCTTGATCTAAAACCGCAAAGCGCTTCTCCATATACTTGCGGCGGATAACATCTGCGTTTTCCGCCCAAGCGCGCACCCGAGCCAGGCCGTCTTCTCCGAGGACCGTTGAATATGCAACAGGGTCAAGATCGAAATAATCAACCCCGTTGCTCTCATGGAAATCAATGAACCACTCGGCCAGCTCCATTGGCGCAGGCTTGGCGCGCTGTGCGCTCTTAGCATGGAGCTCGATAAGCTCTTCAACAACCTCACTTAACATGCCAAGTGAGTCATCCGCATTGGCTATCACATCTACGGCAATCTCCAGCGCTTCTTGCACAACGGAGAATACTTGGGCTGGATCCTCCGAAGGGTCCTCCACGGCAAAATCGAGCACGCCAATTCCATTTTGCATTTTCAGTGCACGTCTAGCTGCCCGGTCCTCATCAAGAAAGGATCGGGTCCTACTCTGAAAAAATGGCAAGGCGATGGCAGCCAGTGAGCTCATCAGTTCGGCCTCCTCGGTAGGCTGTCAGCCCATTCTAACGGCGTCCGCTAATCTTCGGAGGTCTTCCTTTCTGTTCGTTGTTGTTGGTGTGTGAGGTATTGGGCCCAGGTGTGGTTCCAGTGGGTGTGGTGTGTAGCTAGTGGTCCGGTGGGGTGGTCTAGTTGGTAGGTGCCGTCTCGGTGTAGCCAAGCGATGGTGCCGGTGATGGGGTCGAGGATGTAGTGGATTCTGCGGTCGGTTTTGATGTTGTGGTGGTGTTGGCAGAGGTTGACTAGATTATCTGGGCTGGTTGGCCCGCCGAGGTGGTATTCGATGCGGTGGTCGAGTTGGCAGCGGGTGGCGGGGACGGTGCAGCCGGGCCAGCGGCAGGTAGCGTCTCTGCCTTGGGTGTAGGCGCGGATGTCGGTGCTGGGGGTGTAGGAGTCTGCCTCGTCGGCTAAGAGTCGGCGGATGAAGGTGTTGTCTGTGGGTGCATGGTCGAGGTTTATCCATCCGGCACCGGGGTGAAAGACGAGGTTGGTGTCAGGGTTGGTGGTAAACGTGTTGATGGCAACACTGGTGTGGGTGTCTTCGAGGATGAGGTCGATGAGTGCTTGTGCTGCGGTGGTGGTGGTCTGGTTGGTGTAGGCGTCGATGTGGCGGGCGATGATGGTGGCGGTGGCACTATCGCAGGTCAAAGATAGTGTGGTGGTGTTATCGGGGTTGTAGTTGATGCGCAGTCGTGGTTCGGGTTGTTGTTCTTTGTCTTCGGGGCGCAGGTGGGTGTCGATGAAGGTGCGGATGAAGCGGCGCAGATCCGCGTCGGTGGGGACGGTTTGGTTGGGTGTGGTGGGGGTGAGGAAGTCTGCGAGTGCGGCGTCGATGGCTTCAAGATGCTCTGGGTTATCTTCAAGCCTGTTGAGTTCGCGATCGATGATGCGCAGTTTGATCAGGTCGAGTATCCAGTGCTGGCCTTGGACTTCGGTGACTAGGGGTAGTTGGCGCATGCGGAAGTGGGCGCGCAGGAAGCCTAGGAGTTTGTTGTAGGAGATGCCGAGGTCTTTGGCGAGGCTGGTGAGGCTCAGATCGACGTCGTCGTCTAGTTGGGGGAGGATGGCGCGGTAGAGGAACCAGGAGGTTTTGCGTGTGTAGGTGCCGGCTTTGCCGATGTGGTTGCCGGGTGCGTTGGTGGTGTAGAACGCTTCCGGCACATCACCATCGTCTAGGTGATCGATGTCGGGGTGGTCACCTATGAGGAGGGTGTCTGGGTAGTCGAGGGTGGTATCTGGTTCGGGTGGGCTTAGTGTGGCAGTCATGGACGGGGCACTCCAGCAGAGAAGAACAAGATTCGTATGTATTTTCTAACAAGCACCTTTATAGTATCCCGGCTGGTGGACATGTGTCCCCTGTGGGGGTGTTTATGTTCGAATAGGATACCCTAAATCCGCAGGGATCCCCAGAGTCGCACCACAACCAGCGACGGGGGTAAAAGCAAAGGTTTAGGGTTGGGCGGCGTCGGCAAGCTGGTTGCGAATTTCAGGGCAGTCAGCAAACTTCCGCTGTAGGCAACCTAAGAAGTCGTCAAATGAAGCCGGGTCAGCTGCTTTCTGAACTTTCCCGAGCAACTCATACGCTTGGTCGCGACCATAGACATCTTGTGTTTCCAGCTTGTCCTCAATGAGTTGCATGAGAACGGGAACGGTCTGGTCCGGCAGGTGCGGAAGAAGTAGTTCTGCCACATTGCGTTGGAGCCCGGCGTCCGAGGCTGTCGCCCATGCTCGTTGCGGATCGCGTAAGCACTGATACTGAAACATTGCAAGATCCCAGGGCTTATCGCGCAACCGAGCCTCGATGTGCTCCACTGCGCTATCCCCCACCGCCGCAAAAAGACCTTTCGCTGTCGAAAGCCGTGGAAACGCGTCGAAAACTCGCTCATTGACGTAAGGGCTGCGGTGAGGAAAGTGGACGTCGGTAATCGCGGCCCAACCACCAGCAATATTGAACGTTTCCTCAGCGGGGAGGATTCGCATCGCTTCTTCCGAGTACGTGTAAGCAAGGTCGAACCGTCCGATCTCCGAAAGCCCGCTAATGAGCTGCTCGTATCCGTCCGTGTGGGTACGAAATACCTCCTCGACAGAACCGGAAAGCACCGCTAACCGACGACCGACATACTCACCCTGCGCACGCTCGCGCAGCTCTTTGATGCCTGCAGGTCCTAAAGCCTCCGCGTACTGTACGGGGTCGATATCAACCTGCTCCGCATACGGCGATTCAAGAACGCCCAAAAGCCACTCGACTAAGCGCAGCCCGTCGACCTGGGCCAATCGGGCGGCCTGAGGTAGTTCCTGGGCCAAGCGTTCCGCGCTCCAGATCACGGACCCAAATGGATCATTAGCCAGCGGCAACTGTAGCAGAACCTCTTCTAGCGCCCGTTGCGCGACCGGGAAGACATCGTAAGGCTCTATTGACTTGACGCCTTGGCTGGTCAGGTGTTGAGGCTCATCAATTGCCACATTCAAAAGCACACCGGCCTGCCACACCTGGTCGGCGTACGCCCGTGAATCGTCAGGGTCAGTCAGATTCAAACCGGAGGGGTTTACAAGGGTGTTGGTTGCTTCGTCGAGCGTCTGCACTACTTCTGGCATTCCTTTAGATCCGCGAGAAACTCCTTAAGCGTTTCCGTGAGCTCCCATGTTTGGTTACGCTCCTCCTCAAACATGCGGTCAACGAGGAAATCCACGCCGACCAAATCATCCGGATGCAAGCTATCCAAATAAGCCAGGAGCTTATCGACGCCTTCGAGTCCAAGAATTCCTTGCTCGACCTGGTCCGCCACATAAGAAATTTGCTTTTGGTCCATGGTGAGGAGAATAGCAAAACGTGAAAAAGAAGGAGGCGGTGGTGTACCGTCTCCTTCTCATTAGA
>NZ_JASBOF010000023.1:0-28750 GCF_039907195.1 Corynebacterium sp. c3Ub_189
TTCTCCTGTTATGAAACCCTCGCAATACAGATCGGCCACTCATCCAGTTTGTATTTCATATCATGCATATGAGCATTCCCTTCGTTAATTAGAGAAGGTACTTTTAGGATAAGTACTTTTCTACAAGTGGGAGACTCTATCGTGCGGAAATACTGGACCAAAAACGCACTAGGCAAGACAATGGCTGCTCTACTTCTAATGGCTAATTTGTCTCAACCAGCTGCCAATGCATCTACCTCTGCCCCTACAGAAGATTTCGGGGTAATCCCAGGAACAGTGGAAAGCTATGACTCTACAGCGGAGGAAATCTTGACAGAAGCTGCCGCTTCGAAGAACCTCGACACTTCTGTCGACTCGGAATTATCTTTCTTTGGAAATAAAGGCCCTTACACTATCGTGTCGCAGTGGACGGATAAAAATGGAAAGCTGGTTTACCTTCGGGAAAAGGCTCGGGCGAAAAACCAGAACAAACACGGTCTATCCATTCGTGCTTCACAAGCTTCAACAAAATATGCGCCAAAAATTAAGCGCTCCGGCGACCGCTATGAATATCGCCTGCCCATGGATCATATTTCCTGCTCAGGTTGGGGACCTTTTAAGAAGTGCCGGAAAGTTGAAACCACAGACATATTAACGGTGGTTGGCTTCAACAAGATAAGGGACGGCAAACCTTACGGAGTTGTAACCACCCACTGTCTTGGCTACCAAGGCCGTTGCCCGCAATGGATTATCAATTCACCGCAGATTAAATAGCAAATGTACAAAACGATGCCTCAATCGTGGGCCACGGAGCTCGCTGGGAAAGACATTTCCGGGAAAGATATGTCCAACTATGACCTGACGGATATCAATCTCGAAGGAAGCATATGCAAAGGATGCTCGTTTCGCGGCTCCATGGTGGCATGGGCTAACTTGAAATCGGCAGATTTCACCGACGCAGATTTTACGAACGCAATTCTTAGCGAGTCAGACCTTCGTGGAGCGACATTAACGCGCGCGAATTTTACGAACGCATATCTGGTACCTGTTACCGCCAGTCCAAGGCAATTCTCTGAATGTACAGGTTTGGATGCAAGTAATGCGATACTTTATAGCCCCTGATTGCGCCTACATGAATTCCGTTCAAGCCCTACGGTGTATCGGGCGTTGAAAAACGCATAGCTACCGCGATGGGGCGGGTGAATATACGCCCCACAGTACATGCCGTATGTTTAGGCACATGGCACGGCATACGCTTTAGCATATGTCCACCCATATGTAGTCCTACCTGCGGGTTCGTATGCTTATTCTCAACCCGTAGGCGAGGAAATCAGCAGACTTGAGGGCGGCTACGAGTGTCTCTGTGCATGTTTTCCCTCGTGCATAACTTTATAAAGGCGGAGGTGGAATCATGCTTCTAGGTCTCGTCAGGGGTGGCTGCTAGCGTTAGTGCTGGTTCACAATCACACCCCGCTACTTGTGGTGGGGTGTGGGCGTGACTTCCTCGTCGGTGCGCGGTAAGGCCCGCGCGTGACGTGGGCTGTCTCGCGCGCCGTTTTTCAGGCGAGCGGACAACCCTACGACGTAAAAGGGAGGTAGACAATGGGTAAGCACTCATTGGATACACCCGGTCGCAAAAGAAAAGACCTTGACGCCACGAAGCTTAGCCGGCTCGATGTGGCAATCAAGGTGATAACACTTGCGACCGTAACAGTGAAGCTCATTGCAGTGACGCTTCACGTGGGTCTTTAGGCCCGAGGGTCTCAACGAGTGGCCGCTCGTTGGGGCCCTTTTTATTGTGCAGCCGCAATTCAGGGATGAACTGTGCTGTCACTTTTAGGCTAATGCGCGCGCGAAGGTTTCGCAATACTCCCACACCGAGGCCGTAGCTACCTTTTCTCTACTGCGGGTAGAAATCTGCGTAGTCGTTCGCCCCACCTCTGTACGCCCGCGAGGCCCACCTTATGGCAGAACATATGTTATAGCGTATGTTCCGCCATATGCTAAAGCATATGTGTGCTAATTAATGGATCTACCTGCCCATTCGTTCAGATAGCTGGGCGGAAAACATTGAAACGTCCTGGGTTTGGTTCCGCTTCTTTTACGGCCCTGTGTTGATGGGCTCGGTGAGATAGTACTCGGTTTCTACTTCTTGTGGGGTGGCGTAGTCCAACGCCTCGTGAAGACGTTTGGTGTTCCACCAGTGCACCCACCGCAGGGTGGCTAGCTCGACTTCTCCTACTGATGTCCACGGGCCTTGAGGATGGATAAGTTCAGCCTTGTAGAGACCGTTAACTGTCTCGGCCAGCGCGTTGTCATAGGAATCTCCGACTGTGCCGACACTCGGCCGGATCTCGGCTTCGGCCAGTGCGGTGGAGTATTTCAGTGACACGTACTGACTTCCCCGGTCACTGTGGTGTATCAGCTGGTCGCCGTGGATTCGCCCTGCAGTCGTTAACGCATGTTCCAGTGCCTCCATCGGCAGCGCATCAGTGCGCATCGTAAATCGGGTGGCAACACCGACTATTTTGCGGCTGTAGACGTCAATGACAAACGCGGTGTAGGCGAATCCTGACAGGGTGCGAACATAGGTAATGTCGGCGACCCAAAGTCGCCCAGGTGCTGTGGCCCGGAAGTTTCGCTGCACAAGATCCGGACGATGATCCGGCACCTTAGGGCTGATCGTGGTCACCGGGGTGCGTCCACGTCGTCGACCAGACACACCTGCAAGTTTCATCAGACGTGCGGTCTTGTCGCGGCCGATATGAAAGCCCTCACGGTTCATGGCGTGCCACATCTTGCGGATGCCGTAGACCGAGAAGTTTTCCGCATGGACGCGCTGAATCTCTGGGATAAGCAGTCTATCGCTTAAGGCCCTCGCACTCGGGGCGCGGGTGGTGGCTTTACGGTAGCCGCGGGAGGTGATGAATCCACGGTCTGCTTGTTTCAGAACACGGCAGATGGCCTCGACCCCAAATTGTTCCTTGTACTCGTCGATGTAGGAGATCATCTGGTCGTGGGTCGGTCGAGTTCCGCCGCGAAAAAGCCGAGGCAGTCTTGAGGATTCCGTTGGCTCGTTTCAGCTCGCGGTTTTCCCGGCGTAGCCGTTTGAGCTCTTCTTCCATGGTTTCGCTACCTGTTGGTGCCGTCTGCTCATGGGCGACGCTGTCACGGTACCAGGCGCGTAACGTGTGGTGGGACACGCCAAGGAGCTCTCCGACTTCCTCGTACGCGCGTTGCCGTGAGCAGGACTCCGACGGACCATCTCTAGGACTTGATGGATCGCCTTCTCCTTGAATTCGGCGGAATACTTTCTGGGCATAGTGCCAATCCTTCCTTAGCAGAGGTAGGAACTAACCCCAGGACGCTTCAAATCCAACTGGTCCACAGCGAGGTCCCAATACCCGCTGGGTAGTTTGCCTCTAAAGGGCAGCGGAGCTTAGGACCCCAACCCCGCACCCTACGTGACGGCGGTAACTATAGTTCGTAGACATGACCGCACCACAAAATAAGACGCAGCACGAGTTGCTCCAAGAACGCGCGGCGGCGGTGGACCTGCGCGCCTATCACCTCCACCTCGATCTTTCGGAGGTACTCGATAGCCCCACCTACCGCGTGACTACCCGCCTCGAACTCAGCAGCAGCGAATCCGAGCTTTTTCTGGATTACCTGGGCGAATCCGTCGCGGAGGTCAAGGTCAATGGCACCCCGCAGGAGGTGGACTTTGATGGCAGCATCATCCGGCTGCACGGCCTGCCGGTAGGCGAGGAGCTCGCCATCGAAGTCACCGGCCACTCGCGCTATTCGCGCACCGGCCAGGGTCTGCATCGGATGCACGATCAGGCCGATGACGCGACCTACCTGTATTCACACCTCGAGCCTTCCGACGCCCGCCGCATCTTCCCCTGCCTGGAGCAGCCGGATCTCAAGGCCGTCTTCCACGTGCGCATGACCGCACCGAAGCAGTGGCAGATCCTTTCCAACCAACCGGAAGTCGAACGCAGCGAGGAGGGGGAGCTAGCCACCGTTACTTTTGCGCCGACCCCGCCGCTGTCGACGTACCTGACTTCTTTCGCCGCCGGCCCCTACCAGTACCAAGAGCGCACCTGGACCGCCCCGGATGGCAGCCACTCGGCACAGCTGCGCGCCTTTGCGCGTGCGTCCATGTTTGAGCACCTGGACGAGGAAATCCTAGAACTTACCGCCCAAGGCATGGACTTTTTCCACCAGAACTTTGGCTATCCCTATCCGTGGGGCAAGTACGATTCCATCTTTGTACCCGAATACAACCTGGGTGCCATGGAAAACCCCGGCCTGGTGACGTTTACGGAGAACTACATTTTCCGCTCCCGCGCTACCCGCGCGCAGCATGCCGGCCGTGCAAATACCATCCTGCACGAGATGTCTCATATGTGGTTCGGTGATCTGGTCACTCCGCAGTGGTGGGATGACCTGTGGCTCAAGGAGTCCTTCGCGGAATTTATGGGCGCGGATTCTTCCGTCCACGGCACCGACTACACCGAGGCCTGGGCAAACTTTGCCGGCGCCCGTAAAAATTGGGCCTACCTGCAGGATCAGCTGCCCACCACGCACCCCATCAAGGCGGAGATCCCGGACGTGGATGCCGCGCGCCAAAATTTCGACGGCATCACCTATGCCAAGGGCGCGGCGGTACTCAAACAGCTGGTGCACTACGTCGGTCGCGATAATTTCTACGCCGGTGCGCGCGACTACTTCCAGGAACACGCCTTTGCCGCCGCCACCTTTGATGACCTCCTGCAGGCGCTCAAGAAGCACACGGACCGCGATCTTGATGCCTGGTCCCAAGCCTGGTTGCGCACCTGGGGCCCGGATACCCTCACCCCGGAGTTGCACACCGAAGGCGAGAAGATTGCGGAGCTGGCCATCCTCGCAGAAGCCGAGGACGTCACCCGACCGCACCGCCTGACCGCTTCGCTTTTTGATGCGTCCCTGCACAAGTACCACGAGTTCGACATCGATCTCCCGGCCGGTGATGGCACCACCCGCACCATCATCGATGAGGCTGCCGGCCTTCCGGCCCCGGCATTGCTGCTGCTTAACGACGCCGACCATACCTACGCCAAGATCCGCTTCGACGAGACCTCCCTAGACACAGCGAGTGAGCGCCTGACCGACATCGAGGATGAATTGACCCGCGCGGTAATCTGGACCGCCCTGTGGAACCTCACCCGCGATGGGGAAATGTCGGCGATTGACTATGTGGGGGTCGTCGTCAAGCACGAAGCCTACGAGACCAATACCACGCTGCTGGCTGCTGCCTGCGCCAATGCCAACTTTGCCATTGCGCATTATGTTGCAGACGCCGACCGCGAGCAGGTCCGCACCGACTATGCCGAGGCAATCTGGGGCCACCTAGACGAGGCCGAACCAGCCTCGGATGCGCAGCTTGTGCTCGCTCGCGCCGCCATCCGTGCCCTCGCCGCAACGCCGGAGGAATCAGGTACCGCGCGCCTTAAGGCCCTGCTCTCCGGTGACATTGCCGGCCTTCGCTTGGACCCCGAAATCCGCTGGTCGATCTTGCGCGCCCTCGCCGCCCGCGACGCTGTAACTCTGGCCGAGCTCGAAGAGGAAAAGCAGCGCGATAATACGCTGACCGGCGCTACCGAATTCCTCGGCGCCAGCCACGCCTTCCCCACGCCGGAGACCAAGCGCTCCGCGTTCGATAAGGCGCTCACGCCCGGCGCATATTCCAATGCCGAGGTAGACGCACTGGTCGCCGGATTCAATGCCCCGCGCTCAGCTAGCCTGCAGGAGGCCTTTGCGGAGGAGTTCTTCTCCCGCGTGGAAGATATCTGGGCCGCGCACCCGATTGAGATTGCTAACCGCCTCATCCGTGGCTTCTACCCAGAGTCGCCGATGGCCGATGCCGCCACCACGCGCCTGCTGCACCGAGAGCTGCCAGGAGCGCTGCGCCGCGTACTGCTGGAATGCCGCGATAACCTGCGGCGCACCCTGCGCGTGCGGGCTGGTCAATAGACTGTACCGCCTAGCGCTCGCGCCCTAATTCCCCTCGGGTCACACTGTGTATAACAGTTGTTGATCCGGGGGGAATCTACATATGACGCTCAGCCATGACCGCAGTGACGAAGAACTAGTTGATGCTTTTATTGAGGGGGATAATAAGGCCTTTTCCACCATCGTGGAACGCCACCGCACGCGGCTGACCACGGTGGCGCGGCGCTACACCAGAAACGATCATGATGCCCAAGATGTGGTTCAGGAAGCCTTCCTGCGCGCCAGCTGCAACCTGCACTCCTATCGCCGCGAGTCTGCGCTTTCGACCTGGCTGCACCGCCTGGTAAAGAACTCTGGCTATGACTACTTGAACCACCGTTCTAACAGGGAAAATGCTTCATTAGATGCGGAGGACTTTGATGACGATCGCAACCCGCTGCTCGCGCATAACCCTTCCGAGAACCTAGCGGAGCAGCTGGTGGTGCGAGAGGCCATGCAGTTGCTGCGAGAGGATCAGCGCGAGGCGCTGGTGCTTACCGACGTCGCTGGGTTCCGCGTCGGCGAAGTTGCCACCGCTCAAGGGGTAAAGCCCGGCACTATCAAATCCCGCCGCGCCCGAGCGAGGGAAGTCCTACGCGCGGCCATGGGGTGAGTTTGCTAATACCGACGTTTGTCAGCGTGGCGGGTAGACTCAGGGCGTTACGCGAAACCACACTCTGATTTAAGGGAGTTAGCAATGACCGTCCACGATGTTGCCAT
Organism: Corynebacterium sp. c3Ub_189; assembly: GCF_039907195.1. Classification (NCBI taxonomy): domain Bacteria; kingdom Bacillati; phylum Actinomycetota; class Actinomycetes; order Mycobacteriales; family Corynebacteriaceae; genus Corynebacterium; species Corynebacterium sp. c3Ub_189. The sequence goes on from NZ_JASBOF010000023.1 coordinate 6,736, forward strand.
CGTAGGTTCCGGCCCTGCCGGTTACACCGCCGCGCTGTACGCGGCACGCGCCGAGCTCAACCCGATTGTCTTCGAGGGCTTCGAGTACGGCGGCGAGCTTATGAATACCACCGAGGTAGAAAACTACCCAGGCTTTCAAAAGGGCATCATGGGCCCAGAGCTCATGGAAGAAATGCGTGCCCAGGCCATCCGCTTCGGTGCGGATTTGCGCATGGAGGTCGTTGACTCCGTTGAGCTGGAAGGCGATATTAAAAAGCTGCACGTGGGTGACGAGCTCTTTGAGGCCCGCACCGTTATCCTCGCCACCGGTGCCGCCCCGCGCCACCTCGGCGTTCCCGGTGAGGAAGAACTGTCCGGCCGCGGTGTATCCACCTGCGCTACGTGCGATGGCTTCTTCTTCAAGGGCCACAATATTGCCGTTATCGGCGGCGGCGACTCCGCCATGGAGGAGGCTACTTTCCTCACCAAGTTCGCGGACTCTGTCACCATTGTGAACCGCTCCGAGAACTTCCGCGCCTCCAAGATCATGCTGGAGCGCGCCCAGGCCAACGAAAAGATCAAGTGGGAGACCAATAAGGTCGTCGAAGAAGTTATTGAAGCCGAAGGCAAGGTCGGCGGCCTCAAGCTCAAGGACGTCACCAACGGCGAGACTTCCACCTTGGATGTCACTGCCATGTTCGTAGCAATTGGCCATGATCCGCGCTCTTCCTTCCTCAATGATCAGGTCAAGCTCAATGACAACGGCTATGTTGTAGTTGAACAACCCACCACTAAGACCTCTCTGCCTGGCGTTTTCGCGTGCGGTGACTTGGTGGATGACCACTACCAGCAGGCAATTACCGCGGCCGGCTCCGGTTGCCGAGCGGCTATTGATGCGGAACATTTCCTCGCAGAAAACCGTTAATTCAGTATGAGCAACGTCAAGAATGTAACCACCGATACGTTCCGTAAGGACGTCATCGAGTCCGATAAGCCCGTCGTCGTCGACTTCTGGGCCGAGTGGTGTGGCCCCTGCAAGAAGCTTTCCCCCATCCTGGAAGAGGTAGCGGAGGAGCTGGACGGCCAGGTCACCGTCGCCAAGGTCAACGTCGATGAAGAGCGCAACCTAGGCGCCATGTTCCAGATCATGTCCATCCCAAATGTGCTGATTTTCAACCACGGCGAGAAGGTAGACGAATTTGTGGGTCTGCGTTCTAAAGATGACATCGTGGCGCAAGTGAAAAAGCAGCTTTAACTGTTAATCTAATTCCTATTAGATTAAGCGTGTAGAAATTCTGGAATGCGGCCCTAACTAAAGCGGGCTGTGAAAGGGGTATAAGGCGTGAACCGCGTTCTTCGAGTCGGCGATACAAGCGTGCGTGTAGCTGAGGCTCGCGCTACCTTGGCCCGTCTCGGCCTCTTGTCAGATTTCAAGGGGGAACTTTCGGCTTGGAAGAAGCAGAAGTACTCCGAGAGCGACAAGAGCTTTGATGCCAATTTGTCTGAGGTCCTCAAGGCCTTCCAGCAATCCCGCGGTATCGTGCCCACGGGCGAGATCGACGATCTCACCCTGCGCGAACTGCGCCAAGCCTCGTACACGCTCGGCAGCCGCGTCCTTAGCTACGAGCCTGCGAATGAGCTGGTGGGTGACGATATCTCGCAGCTCCAGCAACAACTGCAGGAGCTCGGCTTCTACCAGCAGCGCGTGGACGGCCACTTCGGTACTAATACCCACGCGGCCCTGAAGGAATATCAGCACAACTGCGGCCTGCAAGAAGATGGTGTGTGCGGCCCGGCCACCATCCGCGCCCTTGGACTGCTCGGCCGCCGTATTACCGGTGGTTCCGCGCACAATATCCAAGAGCGTGAGCGCGTCCGCAATGCCGGCCCTAAGCTGGCGGGCAAGCGCGTTGTCATCGATCCCGCCTTGAGCGGCGGCGACGCCGGCCAGCTGGTCAAGGGTCGCTTCGGTGATATTTCCGAGCAGGAAATCCTGTGGGACCTCACCCAGCGCATCGAGGGGCGCATGATTGCCGCAGGCATGGAGACCATCATCTCCCGTCCTCGGACCTCCGATGCGGACGTCAAGTCCCGCGCCGAACTGGCTAACGCCTTCGATGCGGACATGGTCATTTCCCTAGCCTGCGATTCCTACCCCAATGAGAAGGCCAATGGTGTTGCCACCTTCTACTTCGGTTCCGAATCCGGCAACTCCTCACTCATTGGTGAGACCCTTTCCGGTTTCATCCAGCGCGAGATTGTCGCGCGCACTGAGCTGCTGGACTGCGGCAACCACGGCCGCACCTGGGACCTGCTGCGCTTGACCCAGATGCCGGTCATCCAGATCGTACTGGGCTACCTAACCAACCCAGAGGACATAAAGATCCTCACCAACCCGTCCCGCCGCGATGACATTGCGGAGGCGATCGTGATTGCCGTAAAGCGCATGTACCTCATGGAGCAGGACACCGCCGTAACCGGCACCTATAAGTTCTCCGAGCTGCTCCAGGCCGAACAGTCCTAGGCCTAGAATCTAGGCCAAGGCGCGGGCTAGGAGGTCTTCGGCCGCTGCCGCGCTGAGCATATCGTGCTCGGGCGGCAGCTCGAGCCGCAGTCGGGGGAGTACTGGGTGATCTGCGGCCACCTCAAAGCCGGCGGAGCGCAAAGTCTCATAAGACATCAGCCCGATATAGGCCGGTTTGTGGCCCAAGAAATCCGCCGCAGCGGCCGGATCACCGTAATAGCCAAAGGCCTCCACGGCGGTGCTGCCGCGGTTAGTGAGGTGCATAATGGCGGCGTCGACAAGCACTGCTTCAATGCCACGCCCCATTAAATGTGCCTTAACGAAGAGCGAGGTAATGATCTCCGCATCGTTTGAAATGGGGGCGGTGGGAAGCTTGGCGGCGCCGGCAGCATCCTCGCGGGAGCAAAAGAGAATGGTGGCGTCCTCACCCACAGTAAAGCCACACTGACCAAAGGAGAGCAGGGTAGTAGCCAGCCACGCTTCCTTTTCAAAGGCGGGATCGACCACGGAGGCCTCCAGCTCCCAAAAGGTGCTGCGCGCGGCCTGGCGGTGAATGCGCGTGCCTTCGCGTACCGGCTCGAGGATCATCGCCCCGGTTTAGTGCTGGCCCTCAATGAGCGTCATGATGCGCTCGAAATCTTCTTGGTCACCAAATTCCACGACCATCTTGCCCTTGCGCTTGCCCATGGTCACGGTGACCTTGGTATCGAAGCGATCGGACAGGCGCTCAGCGGAATCGGTAAAGTACTGCGGCTGCGGTGCCGGCTGCTTCTTCTTGGATTCGGCCGGCTTACCATCGCGCTTGTAGAGGGTGACTGCCTCCTCGGTGGCGCGTACGGACAGGCCCTCCGCGATGATGCGGTTGGCAATGTATTCCATGGCCTCGGTGTCATCCAAGGACAATAGGGCACGCGCGTGGCCGGCAGATAAGGTACCAGCAGCTACGCGCTTTTGTACCTCTACCGGCAGCTTGAGCAGGCGCAGCATATTGGTCACCTGTGGGCGCGAACGGCCAATGCGGTCCGCCAGCTCGTTCTGGGTAACGCCGAACTCTTCCAGCAGCTGCTGGTAGGCATGTGCTTCTTCCAAGGGGTTGAGCTGTACGCGGTGGATGTTCTCCAGCAGGGCATCGCGCAACAGGTTGTCATCCTTGGTATCGCGCACGATGGCTGGAATCGTGGCCAAGCCCGCCTTGGAGGAAGCGCGCCAACGACGCTCACCCATGATGAGCTCAAAGCCGCCTTCCTCGGAAGGACGAACGACCACAGGCTGCAACAGGCCAAACTCGCGGATCGAGTGGACGAGCTCGCCGAGTTCATCCTCGTCGAAGACCGTGCGCGGCTGCTTCGGGTTGGGGATGATATCCCCAATGGAAATCTCGCGGTAGGTCGCACCGATAGGAGCCGGGGTGGCCTGGCGCTTCTTGGAGGACTTAGAGCCAGAACCCTGCTGAATGGTGGGAGCACCCTTTACGCGCTTGCCTTCACCACCCTTCCGGCCCGGCTGCGGGGTGGAATTACCCAAAATAATATCCGCGGCGGAATCGCCCAAGCGCGGCTTGCGGGTAGGAGCATCAGGACCGGACGGGATGAGTGCGGCTAGGCCTTTGCCAAGGCCACCTTGCTTCTGTTCTGCCATGAGTTCCTATCCTTCCAATTCCGCGTAAATCTCTGGGCTCACGCCAATCGCCCCGGTGGTCGGGTGCGGGCGATAATCGCCACGCCGGTCAAGCTCGCGCGCGGCCGCAAGGTAGGCGCGGGCACCGGTGGACGAGGGAGCGTAATCAATAACCGTAGTACCGTACCCCGGTGCCTCGGAAACGCGCACGGAGCGCGGGATAACATTGGCCAGCACCACGGCGCCAAACTGTTCGCGGACGTTATCGGCCACGTCCTCGGCCAAGCGCGTGCGGGCGTCATACATGGTCAGCAACACGGCGGAAATATGCAGATCCTCGTTGAGGTGCTCGCGAATCATGGAGATATTGCCCAGCAGCTGGCCCACGCCCTCCAGGGCGTAATACTCGCATTGAATCGGGATGATGACCTCCTCAGCGCAGGTCATCGCGTTAATGGTGAGCAAACCCAGCGATGGCGGGCAATCAATGAAGACATATTCGAAGCCATGCTCTTCAAGGAAGCCATTATGCAGGGCGTCATAGAGCCGAAATTCGCGACGCACCAAGGAGACCATTTCAATCTCTGCGCCAGCCAGATCAATGGTGGCGGGGATGCAGAAAAGGTTCTCGTTGTGCGAGGAAGCCTGCATGGCCTTCTCGGCGGTGCAGTCCCCAAGGAGCACCTCATAGCTGGAATCGGTGCCGGAATTATGTTCCGCGCCCATGGCCGTGGAGGCGTTTCCCTGCGGGTCAAGATCGATCACCAGCACTTTTTTGCCCTCTGTGGCTAGCGCTGCGGCCAAGTTGGCGGCGGAGGTGGTTTTGCCTACGCCGCCTTTCTGGTTAGCAATGGTGATAAGGCGCGGATTAGTCATGCCGTCTACTTTAGTTCACGCGCGGGACACGAATGATCGTGGTTCCCTCGATGGTGCTGACCTCGGCCTTTCCACCGCCGGCCTTCTTAATGTCGGCGGCATCGCGTTCCAGTTCCTCGTGTACCGAAGAACCCTTCAGCGCGATCATCTCGCCACCCTTGCGCACGAGCGGCAGCGACCATTTCGCCAGCTTGCCCAGCGGTGCGACGGCGCGGGAGGTGACCACGTCTGCTCCCGCCACGGCCTTTTTAATCGGGCCTTCCTCGGCACGGCCGCGCAGCACCGTCACGTTGTCTAGGCCCAGCTCTTCTACGACCTCGTTGAGGTAGTTATAGCGCTTGAGCAGCGGCTCGATCAGGGTGATCTGCAGGTCCGGGCGCGCGATGGCCAGCGGAATGCCGGGCAGCCCAGCACCCGAGCCGACGTCGATAACCGTGGCGCCCTCCGGGATTGCCTGCTTGACGACGGCGCAGTTAATAATGTGCCTGTCCCACAGGCGTGGCACCTCGCGGGGGCCTATAAAACCACGAGTGGACCCGTCTGTAGCGAGCGAATCATGGTAAGCCTGCGCGAGGGGCAAGCGGGAGCCGAATACTACTGACGGGTCCATCTCGGACACGATGGGGTTCTCCTCCGTGTTTATTTGTTTTTGCGCTGTTTCTTGGTGCGGTTGTCCTTCTTGCGGGCACCCGGCTTAGGCGCGGAAGTGCGCTTGGCCTCTACCTTAGCGGCTTCCTCTTCTTCTTCCTCGCGGTCCATCTTGGCATAGACGATGCGGGTTTGGAAGAAGGTCCAGACCGTATTGGCCATCATGTAGAACAGCAAGCCAATCGGCCAGATGAAGCCGGAGAAGACCAGCATGGCCGGCATGACCCACAGCATCATCTTGGACATCATGGCCATTTGCTGCTGCATCATTTCCGCATTTTGCCCCTGCGGCGCTTGGGTCTTGCCAGCAGCACGGCGCTTTTCCTGGCGGTTCAGGCTCATGCGGGCGTTGAAGTGCGTCATAACCGCAATGACGGCGATCATCGGAACGATGATGACGGCTGCCTGGGTAGTGGTTACGCCCTCCACAATCGGCGAGTTCAAGCGCAGGTTGGTCACCAGCGGAACATCAAAGATCTTGGCATCCAAGAACTGCTGGACCAGGTCCGGCTTAAAGATGTAGTTCGCGGTGTTGGCGTTATCCTCAACGGACATAGGGTCACCACTGGGATGTCCAATGCCACCGGCTACCGCAACGGTGCGGTCGAAGGACCGCAGCACGTGGAACAAACCAACGAACATTGGAATCTGCACGAAGACCGGCAGGCAGCCGGCCATCGGGCGAACGCCGGACTCCTTGTAGACCTTCTGCATTTCCTGCGCGGCCTTGGTTTGGTCATTGCCGTACTTCGCGCGGATTTCCTGCACCTTAGGCTGGATTTCCTGCATCTTGCGCGAGGAACGAATCTGGCTGATGGTCGGCTTGACCATTAGTGCCTTTAGCGTCCAGGTCAGCAGCACAATGGCCAGAATCCAGGTAATGCCCCAGGTAGGGTCCATTACGAGGGACAGCAGCCAGTGCCAGAACCACAAAACGGCCGAAATTGGCCAGTAAATGATATTAAGCACGAGTGTTTAATCCTCAATTGTTGTTGGTACCCGGGACCGGATCGAATCCGCCCGGATGCCAGGGGCCGCATTTGCAGACCCTGGCTATTGCCATCGCCGTACCCTTGATTGCGCCGTGTTGAGAAAGCGCCTCTAGGGCGTAAGCACTGCATGTCGGCTCGAACCGACAGGTCGATACCATCTTAAGGCCAGAGACATGTTTTTGGTAGAAACGAACCACTTTGACCATTGGTTTGGCCAATCCTCTGGCTGGGGGAATTTCCTCCCCGCGGGAATTTAGATATCCCATTGCTTGCGCAGTGCTTTGGCAAGATCTTTTTCTAATTGCTCACTGCTAGCAGTGGCGCTGGCGGGCAAGGCACGGATAACAACGTCCACGCTGGCGGGCAGCTTGGGAATGAATGTCATACACACATGGCGAAGCCGCCGGGAGGTGCGGTGGCGAACCACTGCATTCCCGACGGCTTTAGAAACAATCAGCCCAAATCGCGGCCCGGTGGCGGCGATATCGGCTGCCTTGTCCGTACCTGCGTTGTCGCGCGCATGCACGACGACCGTACGAGTGCCCGCCCGGCGACTGCCCTTCATCGTGCGCCGAAATTGCGTCGGCGACGTGAGCTTGTGCTGGGCTGGAAGCATAACTTATGCAGTCAGCTTTGCGCGGCCCTTCTTGCGACGAGCTGCAACAATGGCGCGACCTGCACGGGTGCTCATGCGGGTGCGGAAGCCGTGCTTACGAGCACGACGACGGTTGTTCGGCTGGAACGTGCGCTTACCCTTTGCCACGTTAATTCTCCTTGAAGTTGTGCGTAGGCACACCACCGCAGTGCAGCGGCACGCCCACTGATGAATAGATTCCATGAACCTGACGCATCACAGTCTCTCCGGTGCACGGCTAGCCGACGGGCCCAGCCGGTGCGAGGTGACGCTGTCACTTTCACGCGCAACTCTTTGTTGCAATAGACCATGCCAGATTACGTGATTTCTGCCGCTGGGAACAAATCGACACCCGGGTACACCCGAAATTACATAAATGTTTTTTTCCTGCAGCTAGAGGGCCAGATTCTGCGCTCTTACTGCACCTAATCCATCACGCAGTAAGACCCACCCCAACCCACACCCGGGTGGTGAATTTTTCTCGCTAGACACACCCGCCGTTTCGGCGGTAGAACAGAAGAATCAAATTCCACAGCCCAACCGGTCATGTGGATAACTCTAAATCAACGCTTGAGACTTTTGCAGTTTCCGCAGCGTACGGCCATAAACTGGCCAATGAAGAGTTATCCACAGTCATGAACTAAGCTGTGAATAACTATTTCATCCACACCTGTGGATAACTCTGTGGAGATCGAGGTGACTCGATAAAAACCGATGTGAAAACCACGGTGGAATCCACAGTGAAAATTGTTATTCAATGTCCACCCGTCCCCGACTAAATTCCACAAAGGTAGCCTGTTGTGACTGACCCACAAGCGAACCTGCATGCCGTTTGGCGCGCGGTCGTTGATGACCTGCTCGCACAATCCGAGCAACCCAATTCCGAGGTCCCTAGTTTTTCGCACTCACAGCGCCTTTACCTCCAACTGGTTCGCCCCATCATGATGGTTGAGGGCTACACCCTCGTTGCCGCTGAGAACCTGGATGCCAAAAATGTGGTCGAAAATGAGTTGGGCGAGCACATTGCCAAGGCACTAACCCGCCACCTGGGTCGGCCGTGTTCCTTTGCGGTTACCCTTGCCACCCCACAAGAGCCACAGCCGCCGGCCGTGGACCCTGCACCACAGCCAACTCCCCCTCAACAACAGCAACCGCCGGAAGCGCAACCGCCGCAGAACACGGAATCTACGCAGAACTACATTCCGCGCCCGCAGCAGACGGATGCCGCTGCACAGCAGGCCCCTTCCCAGAACAATTGGCAGTCGAGTCACGCCCCTGCAAGCCTGGATGAGCTGGCCCAGCACTATAACCAACAGCAGGCAGAATCCGCGGGAAATTTCTCCGGTGCTGCCACCAATTCCGCCCGCATCCCGCGCGAGGCCCCGGCGCACGATCCCAACCGTGAGACTTCCCTCAATCCGAAGCACACTTTCGATAGCTTCGTGATCGGTTCTTCGAATCGTTTTGCCAATGGTGCCGCCGTAGCTGTGGCCGAGAACCCCGCACGTGCGTACAACCCACTATTTATCTGGGGTGGCTCTGGTCTGGGCAAAACGCACCTTTTGCATGCCGCCGGCAATTACGCCCAAGTACTGCACCCGGGTCTGCGCGTGAAGTATGTGTCTTCGGAAGAATTCACGAATGACTATATTAATTCCCTGCGCGATGACCGTCAGGAATCCTTCAAGCGGCGCTACCGCAATCTCGACATTTTGATGGTCGATGATATCCAGTTCTTGGAGGGCAAGGAATCCACCCAGGAAGAGTTCTTCCATACTTTCAATGCGCTGCACCAAGCCAATAAGCAGATCATTTTGTCTTCGGACCGCCCACCGAAGCAGCTAACCACGCTGGAAGATCGCCTCCGCACTCGCTTTGAAGGCGGTCTTATCACCGATATTCAGCCGCCAGATCTAGAAACGCGTATCGCGATTTTGATGAAGAAGGCGGCCAATGACGGCACCGAGGTGGATCGCTCCGTGCTTGAGCTCATTGCCTCTCGTTTTGAGTCATCTATTCGTGAGCTCGAGGGCGCACTGATCCGCGTTTCGGCCTATTCTTCCTTGGTGAATGAGCCGATCAACGTGGAGATGGCAGAAATCGCGTTGCGCGATTTGGCCCCAGATTCCGCCGATAGGCAAATCACCGCGACCTCGATCATGGAGGTCACCGCAGAATTCTTCGATATTGATGTAGAAACTCTGCGCGGCGCTGGCAAAAAGCGTGCGGTGGCGCATGCCCGCCAGTTGGCTATGTATCTGTGCCGCGAACTTACCGAGCTATCCCTTCCCAAGATCGGTGAACAGTTCGGCGGCAAGGACCACACCACCGTCATTTACGCGGATCGCAAGATCCGCAAAGAGATGACTGAAAAGCGCAATACTTACGACGAGATCCAGGCGCTTACCCAGCGCATCAAGAATCGCGGCCGCGCCTAGATCTCGCCACCTTTTCTACAGCGCCTTCCTTATATAAAGGAGGGCGCTTTTGTCTGCCCTTTGTCACTTCGCGGATTCTGCTCGCACTACTTAAAGGTGAGACCAGAACTACCAGATCAGAGATTCTTGACTGAGACGCCGAAACCTGGTTCAAACCGTCCACACAGCCGCCTATACCTTCGTGTAATTCCACAAAGAACCCAGAAGGTCCACGAAAAGTACTCTCTTAACTGCGAAAAGAGTTATCCACAGCGTTATTCACACTTGTGTAATTTCATCTTTGTAATTCGTAGATCTTACTCACAGTTTTAAATTCCACAGGCTCTATACTGGGAGAACCGCCCTGTGATCAGCGCTGTGTGTAGATCGGTGATCAAATGACAAAACCTGTGGATAAAACGGCGATCCCGTTAGTTGTCCACAATTAGCCCCGATTGATCACAGCAAGATCACAAGAATTGGCACACCCCGGATCTGTGTCCTGAACTTGTCATTTACCTAGTTACCCACAGATCCCACAGCGCTTATTACTACTACTAAATTATTTCTCTAATCTGTATAGAAGAAAGAGGGTGTGTGGAATTCGGCCCGGCCTGCCTTCGGCCAGGCGCGGATCGGGCGGGCAAAGATGGAATTACACGTTGTGGCGCACCGCGCCCGATGCGGTAAGTTGGAAGCCAGTCTTTTGTAAGTAACAAATTTCCTACTTGCCCCAGAGGAGCTCTTCGCACCATGGATGAAGCCGTGTCATTTCGCGTGGCCAAAGATGACCTTGCCAACGCCGTAGCGTGGGTTGCTCGCAGCCTGCCGTCCAAGGTCACCCAGCCCGTGCTCCGCGCGATGCTGATCACCGCGGATGACAATGGTCTTGAGTTCACTGGCTTCGATTACGAGGTATCCACCCGCGTCCGTATCGCCGGCATGGTGGATGAACCCGGACAGATCGCGGTAGCCGGCAAGCTCCTCTCTGACATCGTCGCTTCCCTTCCCAACAAGGAAGTGGAGATCTCCCAGGTAGATTCCAAGGCCCTGGTTACCTGTGGTTCTTCCCGCTTTGAACTGCCACTGATCCCTCTGGATGATTACCCGCAGCTTCCGGTCCTACCGGAGGTTACCGGCACCATCCAGCCGCAGCTATTCGTCGAGGCCATCCACCAGGTCGCCGCCGCGGCCGGCAAGGATGACACCCTGCCCATGCTCACCGGTGTGCACATGGATATCCGTGGCAAGGACATTGAGATGACGGCAACGGACCGCTTCCGCCTGGCCATGCGCACCTTGGAATGGGAGCCGAAGTCGCCGGATGTAGAAGCGAAACTCTTGGTGCCTGCGAAGACCCTGCAGGAAACCGGTCGTTCCTTGGATCCGCACCTGAATATCCCAGTGGAAATCGCTGTGGGCACCGATGACAATATTGGTGCCGATGGCCTCTTTGGCCTGCACGCGGATAATCGCGAGACCACCACGCGCATGCTGGATGCGGACTTCCCTAATGTGCAGCCCCTGTTGCCGAAGAGCCACACCAATATTGCCTCCATTGAGGTCGCCCCGCTCCAGGAAGCAATTCGCCGCGTGTCTTTGCTGACGGATCGCAACGCGCAGATCCGGATGGAATTCGCCGATGGCCAGGTAACCCTTTCCGCCGGTGCGGATGCTGGTAACGCCACCGAGACCCTGCCGTGTGCATTCCATGGCCGCGATGAATTCCTCATCGCCTTCAATCCGGGCTACCTCAAGGATGGCTTGGGCGTCATCAATACCGACCGCGTGGTCTTCGGCTTTACCGAGCCTTCGCGCCCAGCCATCATGATCCCAGAACCGGAAGAGCTGCCTGAGGCCGATGAAGATGGCAACTTCCCCACGCCGGAGACCAACTTCACCTACCTGCTCATGCCGGTTCGCCTGCCGGGCTAATGTACGTCAGGGATCTCGATGTTCGGGATTTTCGCTCGTGGCCCGAACTTAATGTGCAGCTAGGGCCGGGGATCACCCTTTTTGTCGGGCGCAATGGCTTTGGCAAGACCAATATCGTTGAGGCCATTGGCTATACCGCCCACCTTTCCTCCCACCGCGTTTCCCACGATGCACCGCTGGTGCGCCAGGGTGCGGATAGCGCGCGGGTATCCATTACCGCGGTGAACCAGGGCCGCGAGCTTACTACTCATTTGCTGATTAAGCCCCACGCGGCCAACCAGGCGCAGATTAATCGCACCCGCCTGCGCAGCCCCCGTGAGCTGCTGGGCGTGGTAAAAACTGTGCTCTTTTCCCCGGAGGACTTGGCCCTGGTGCGCGGGGAGCCAGCCGGGCGCCGCGCTTACCTCGATAGCATCATTGCCTCGCGGACTCCGCGGCTAGCGGGTGTGAAGGCTGACTACGATAAGGTGCTCAAGCAGCGCAATGCCCTGCTGAAATCAGCCTCCGGCAGCCTGCGCCGCGGCTATTCCGATAGCGATGGCGCTGCCGCATTGGCCACCTTGGATACCTGGGATGCGCAGCTTGCCCGGCTTGGCGCCCAGGTGATCGCCGCACGCCTTGCGCTTGTCGACGCCCTCTTGGATCACATCCCCGCCGCCTATTCCGGCCTAGCGCCAGAATCGCGACCGGCGCACGTGGAGTATAAGTCCACGATCGATACCTCCGATCGCGAGGTGCTAGAGGCCGTGCTGCTCACCGAGTTGGCCGCCGCCCGGCAGCGCGAGATCGAACGCGGCATTTCCCTGGTGGGTCCGCACCGCGACGATCTGGTGCTTAACCTGGGCGATCAGCCGGCCAAGGGCTTTGCCAGCCACGGCGAGACGTGGTCTTATGCCATCGCGCTGCGCCTGGCGGAATTCAATCTCCTGCGCCAGGAGGGAGGATCCGATCCGGTGCTCATCTTGGACGATGTCTTTGCCGAGCTCGATGCCAAGCGCCGCAAGCAGCTGGTCCACTTGGCCGCCGAGGCCGAGCAGGTGCTCATCACCGCGGCCGTGGATGAGGATTTGCCCGGAAACTTGGAACCCATCGTGCGCTACCGCGTGAGCGTAGAAGATACCGAGACCGGTCGCATTTCCAAGCTCAGCGCCGAGGAAGGTGAAGGGAATGAGTGAGGATCAAGGGGGCGTCGGCAAGCAGCGCATCGATCCAGTGACCCAGTACTTTAAGCTGGTTCGGTCCACCTCCAAAAACCCGCCGAAGCTGACCCGCCCAGTGCCGAAGATGCCGGTGCCCTCGCTGGAGAAGGCGCAAAAGCAGGGGTATATGGGCTATCAACGGGGCTTACCCACTGGCCCGGATGGCAGGAAGAAGCGGCGCACCCTGGCCGTGCCGAGCCTGGGATCCCAAATTCACCGCGAGGTGGTCAATCGTGGGTGGGAGCATGATCTGGCTAATGGCTGGGTGATGGGCAATTGGGAGCATCTGGTGGGCGAGCGCATTGCCGCGCATACGCAGCCGCAACGGATTAAGGACAAGATTGTCTACGTATCCTGCGACAACTCCACGTGGGCAACGGAGCTGCGCTACCTGCAGCGGCAAATCCTGCGGAAAATCTCTGACCGCCTGGGCCCCGATGTCATTGTGGAACTGCGGATTCACGGGCCGAAGCAAAGGCGCAATTACGAGGGGCGGCAGTGGGTCAAACCGCAAGGATCACAAGATACCTACGGCTAATAGGCTGAGGTTTACTCAGACCTGCACAATGTAAAGAACCTCAGAGCGCGCCAGATTCCTATCTCTCACGGGTGTGGGGTGTCTTTCAGTAGGGGGTATCCGTGTAGAATAGTCAAGGTCTTAGAATTAGCTATAGCCAAAAGGAGAGCACGAATCCGTGGCTGAAGAACACGCATATGATGCCGGGTCAATTACGATCCTGGAGGGCCTCGAGGCCGTCCGTAAGCGCCCCGGCATGTACATTGGTTCGACCGGTTCGCGCGGCCTGCACCACCTCATTTGGGAGATCGTTGATAACTCCGTCGATGAGGCCATGGCCGGCTACGCCGATAAGGTTACCGTCAAGCTGCTGGAAGATGGCGGCGTAGAGGTCATCGATAATGGCCGTGGCATTCCGGTAGAAATGCACGCCTCTGGTGCACCTACCGTCCAGGTGGTCATGACCCAGCTGCACGCCGGCGGTAAGTTCGACTCCGATTCCTACGCCGTTTCCGGCGGCCTGCACGGTGTCGGCATTTCCGTGGTGAACGCGCTATCTACCCGCGTGGAGGCGGAGATCAAGCGCGACGGCAAGCACTGGTACCAAAACTTCCAGAACGCCATCCCGGACGAGCTCGTTGAGGGCGGCAATGCCCGCGGCACGGGCACCAAGATCCGCTTCTGGGCGGACCCGGAAGTTTTTGAAACTACCGAGTACGATTACGACACCATTGCCCGCCGCCTGCAGGAAATGGCCTTCCTGAATAAGGGCCTGAGCATTGAGCTCATTGATGAGCGCGTCACCGAAGAGCAGATCGAGCTGGAAGAGATCGCCGATGCAGAATCTGGCGAAACCAGCGCGGATGAAACCTCCTTCGACGATGCCCCGGACGCCGGCGATACCTTTAATGAAGAATCCGGCGAGGCGAAGGACGCTGCGGCGGATAAGAAGCGCCGCAAGAAGGTAACCTTCCACTACCCGGATGGCTTGACCGACTACGTCAAGTACCTCAATAAGTCCAAGACCGCGATCCACCCGACCATCGTTTCCTTCGATGCGAAGGGCGAGGATCACGAGGTCGAGGTAGCGCTGCAGTGGAACCAGGGCTATAAGCAGTCCGTTCACACCTTTGCCAATACCATCAACACCCACGAGGGCGGCACGCACGAAGAGGGTTTCCGTGCGGCCCTGACCTCTCTAATGAACCGCTACGCTAAGGAGCATAAGCTCCTCAAGGAAAAGGACGGCAACCTTTCCGGCGATGACTGCCGCGAAGGCTTGGCGGCTGTTATTTCCGTCAAGGTGGGCGATCCGCAGTTCGAGGGCCAGACCAAGACCAAGCTGGGCAATTCCGAGATCAAGGGCTTTGTCCAGCGCGCGGTCAACGAGCACGTTAATGACTGGTTCGATGCCAACCCGGCAGAGGCTAAGGCCATTATCAATAAGGCTGTGTCTTCCGCGCATGCTCGCATGGCTGCCCGCAAGGCTCGCGAGATGGTGCGCCGCAAGTCCGCCACTGACCTTGGCGGCCTGCCGGGCAAGCTCGCGGATTGCCGTTCGAAGGATCCGAAGATTTCCGAGCTCTACATCGTGGAGGGTGACTCTGCAGGTGGCTCCGCTAAGGGCGGCCGCGATTCCATGTTCCAGGCCATCCTGCCGCTGCGCGGCAAGATCCTGAACGTGGAGAAGGCCCGCATGGATAAGGTCCTCAAGAATGCCGAGGTCCAGGCGATTATTACCGCGCTGGGTACTGGCATTCACGAGGAATTCGATATCAAGAAGCTGCGCTACGACAAGATCGTGCTCATGGCCGATGCCGACGTTGACGGTCAGCACATTGCCACGCTGCTTCTGACCTTGCTCTTCCGCTTCATGCCGCAGTTGGTTGAGGATGGCCACGTGTTCTTGGCTAACCCGCCGCTGTACAAGCTCAAGTGGTCTAAGGGTACTCCGGGCTATGCTTTTTCCGACGCCGAGCGCGATAAGCTGCTGGCCGAGGGCTTGGAGCAAAACCGTAAGATCAACAAAGATGACGGCATCCAGCGCTACAAGGGCTTGGGCGAGATGAACGCCTCCGAGCTGTGGGAGACCACGCTCGACCCGAGCACCCGCATCCTGCGCCGCGTGGATCTGGAAGACGCGCAGCGCGCCGATGAGCTCTTCTCCATCCTCATGGGTGATGATGTCTCGGCCCGCCGCTCTTTCATTACCCGCCGCGCAAAGGACGTCCGCTTCCTGGATATCTAGAGCGCAGTATGAAGCCCACCGTGGAATTTACCGCGGTGGGCTTTAATTGTGGCGTCGGAAAGCGCTGGGCCTAGGCCTGGGATCTGTGCTGATCCGCTACGGCGAATCCTAGGGAAGCAAGGCACATGGCGAGGATGACGCCGAAGCCGGCAATGATGGACAGCGGCCAGTCCGCGCTTGTGCCGTGCAAGGTGGCAAAAACGATGGCCGTAATAATGGCAAGCCCAATGGCCGTACCGATGCGCTGGCCGGTCTGGAGGACGGCGCCGGACGATCCGGCGTAGGCCTGTGGAACATGCGCCAAGGTGAGCGTTTGGTTGGGGGAGATGACCGAGCCTTGGCCGCCGCCAACAAGGGCCAACGAAAGGACCATCCACCATTCGCTGGCTCCCCACTGCTCGGTGGCCCAGATAAGCGCAATGGTGGCAATGAGGCCGGAGATGGTCACGAGCATGCCCAACACCACCACCTTGCGGCCGTGGACGGATACGGATCGGCCGGCCAGTGTGGCAGATATGGAGCTCAATAAGGCAGCCGGAATGCCTACGGATCCGGCAGCTAGGGCGGAGTGTCCGAGTCCGCTTTGGAAGTAGAGTGCCACGAGCACCCAAATGCTGGTAATACCCATAAACCACAAGGTGGCGATGATGGTGCCATTGCGAAAACTCGGGGTGGCGAAGATAGTGAGATCCACCATCGGCGGATGGCCGGTGGCCTTGTGGTGTCGCTCCCACAGCACCCATCCCACAAGGAGGACGGCGCCCAACAGTAGGAGCCACCACACGGCCGGGGAAGCGGAGGATTCCATGAAGGGGAAGAGGATGGCCCACACTGCAGCACCGAGAATCACCGCACCGATGGGATCCAGGGTGGCAAGGGCCTTGAAGATGCCCAGTTTATTGCCATTTTCATCGCGCACGCGGGAAAACAGCGGCCGCGGAAACCACAGCAATCCTAAGATGATGGCAATAAGGCCGACGGGGAAATTGACCAGCATGGTCAGCCGCCAACCTAGGTCCGCGCCGCCGAGGCGAATGAGAAGGCCGCCCAGTACCGGTCCGATAGCCACAGCGATGCCCACCGTGGAGCCAAAGTAGCCGAAGGCGCGGGCGCGTTCCGGACCGCGGAAGTACTGCTGGATCATTCCCACGCCCTGCGGATTGAGCAGCCCAGCGCCTAGGCCTTGGATAAAACGGGCGGCGTTGAGTGCCTCCGCGTTGGGGGCAAAGCCGGCGACGGCGGCGCTGAGGGAATAGATAGCAATGCCCGCCAAAAAGATTCCGCCGCGGCCGACGAGATCTCCAGCGCGGCCGGCCGCCACAAGGATGACGCCAAAGGTGAGCGCATAGCCGGAGAGCACCCATTGCACATCGGACTCAGAGGCTCCCAGGCCCGATTGAATAGAGGGCAGGGCTACGTTCACGATGGACACGCTCAGCAGAGACATGAAGAGCGCCGTAAGCAAAACGATAAGGACCCGCCAGCGGGCGGGATCTTGGCCGGCGGGGTACTCGGTCTGGTTAGCTGCGGAAGTAGTCACTTCCACACTTATACTCTGCGGTTTGTTCTAGGTTCAACCGCGCGGAAACTACATGTGTTTTTGCAGCACGCGGCCGAAATCCGGTACCGCAGGGGTGAGGAACTTCGAGGCCTTACCGCGCAAGGAGTTATAAGGCTTAGACAGCGCGGGGGAGTTAATCTGCTCGGCGTGCTTATCGGCCACCGACATGATGGAATCGCTCACCTGGGTGCTGCGGGGCTCGAGGAAGGAACCGAAATCCTGCTCGGAGCTGCGTGCAAACTCTTGCCAGTGCGGATCTAAAGCGTCGAGGATATCCGGTAGCACGCGGCCTAGGGCCTTGGTGATGATGGCGGGGTCTACCTTCTTCGCGGCGGCGACGGCGCCCTTGAGCGCCATGCCGGTAATGCCCGATTGCTTGGCGACGACCCCCTCAACCAGCTCGCCGCAATCGTTAATCACCGCAGTGCGCTGCGGACCTGACATAAGTTCAGAAAGATGTGCCATGCTGCACCACCTTACGCGAGTTAGGCGGGCTGGCCCGGCAGGCCAGGGAGGTTGGCCTGAATGGCAGCAATCTGATCAGCAATCTGGCCCAGGCCGGCATCGCGTGCAGCCTTCTCCAGATCCACGTTAGGGGAGTACAGCGCCACGGCGCTGGCCAGCGCGGCGACGCCAGCGGCCGCTGCGGTGATGATCAGGGTGAGATCCAGCTGGGAAGAACCGGTAGAGGAACTACCGGCCTCGCCTGGCTGAAAGGCCGGATTTACGTTGTCCTGCCAGGAATCGGCATCAGCGGCGGTGGCGGTAGGAGCAGTGACGGCGGTGGCAGCTAGCGCCACGGCGGTCAGGCTCGAGGCGGCGATCTTTTTGAAGTGGGACATGGTGGTAGTTCCTTTCTTGGGTCACTATCCCCAGTAACTTAGGTAACTTCTTTAACACTAAGGTAGACGCGCGCGCTGAACTTTGCGAACTCTGCGTTATACCCGCTCAGCGCCGGCACGCGGGCTAATACCTCTGCCATGGCGCGGGCAGCATCGCGGTGGTTGTCATGAATGGCTATTCCCTCCACCTTGGCGGTGCTGGCAGCTGCCGCGGCCGCTAGGGCGGCGAAGTTGGTGATGCGGACGTTAAAGCGAGCGCAAAACTCGCGGGCCAAGAGGTAGAGCTGTTCAGTAGTCATGCTCGCCTAGGACTGTGCGGGCCGGGCACGGCGGATTTCCGCCTCCAGCTCAGCGCGGCCGGGGAGGAGGGCGCGGGCGGTGGACTGCACGTGGGCGTCGGCAAGCGTGCGGGCTGCGGCCGCAACGATGGCGCGCACCACCGCCTCGTGCTTGGAGGTGCCCTGCGCGGAGGCCAGCAGCGTCAGCGCGTGATCCTGTTCGTCCGTAAGCCGCAATGTCATCGCCATACCTCAAGTGATACCACGGTGATACCACTCGTGCGGCAATTCGAGTCTTGAAAGGCGCTAGAGGGTAGAATTTGGGATTATGAATGACAATAACGACGATCTTTTTGATCGCATATTTCCCATTGATATTAATGAGGAGATGGAGTCGAGCTACATCGACTACGCCATGTCCGTCATCGTCGGCCGTGCCCTGCCGGAGGTGCGCGATGGCCTGAAGCCGGTGCACCGCCGTATCCTCTACGCGATGTTCGATTCCGGTTACCGCCCGGAGCGCGGCTACGTGAAGTCCGCCCGCCCGGTCTCGGACACCATGGGTCAGTTCCACCCGCACGGTGACTCCGCGATTTATGACACCTTGGTGCGTTTGGCTCAGTCCTGGAACATGCGCTACCCACTGGTGGATGGCCAGGGTAACTTCGGCTCCCGCGGTAACGATGGCCCCGCAGCAATGCGTTATACGGAGTGTAAGCTCACCCCGTTGGCCATGGAGATGGTGCGCGATATCCGCGAGAACACCGTGGACTTCTCGCCCAACTACGATGGCAAGACCAGCGAGCCGGACGTCCTGCCGTCCCGCGTTCCGAACCTGCTCATGAACGGTTCTGGCGGTATTGCCGTGGGTATGGCCACCAATATTCCGCCGCATAACCTCAACGAGCTGGCCGAGGCCATCTACTGGATGCTGGATAACCCAGACGCCGATGAAGAGGCTGCGCTGGAAGCCTGTATGGAACGCGTCAAGGGCCCAGATTTCCCCACCGCTGGCCTCATTGTGGGCGATCAGGGCATCAAGGATGCCTACACCACCGGCCGTGGCTCCATCCGCATGCGCGGTGTGACCTCCATCGAGGAGTCTGGCTCCCGTCAGACCATCGTGATTACCGAGCTGCCGTTCCAGGTCAACCCGGATAACCTCATCTCCAATATCGCGGAGTCCGTGGCCAGCGGCAAGATTGCGGGCATTTCCAAGATTGAGGATGAGTCCTCTGACCGCGTGGGCATGCGCATCGTGGTCACTCTTAAGCGCGACGCTGTGGCTCGCGTGGTGCTCAATAACCTCTACAAGCACTCCCAGCTGCAGACCTCCTTCGGTGCCAACATGCTCTCCATTGTTGACGGCGTGCCGCGCACCCTCCGCCTGGATCAGATGCTGCGCTACTACGTGGAGCACCAGATCGAGGTCATCGTTCGCCGTACCCAGTACCGCTTGAACGAGGCCGAGAAGCGCGCCCACATCTTGCGCGGTTTGGTCAAGGCACTGGACATGCTGGATGAGGTCATCGCCCTTATCCGCCGTTCGCCCACCGTGGACGAGGCGCGCGAAGGCTTGAAGGAGCTTCTCGACGTCGACGATATCCAGGCCGATGCCATCCTGGCCATGCAGCTGCGCAAGCTGGCTGCTCTGGAGCGCCAGAAGATTATCGACGAGTTGGCCGAGATCGAGCGCGAGATCGCCGACCTGAAGGACATCCTCGCCCGCGAGGAGCGCCAGCGCCAGATTGTCCACGATGAGCTGGCAGAGATCGTCGATAAGTATGGCGATGAACGCCGCACCGAGATCATCCCGGCCACCGGCGATGTCACCGATGAGGACCTCATTGCCCGCGAGAACGTCGTGGTCACCATTACCTCTACCGGCTACGCTAAGCGCACCAAGGTGGATTCCTATAAGGCGCAAAAGCGCGGTGGCAAGGGCGTGCGCGGCGCTGAGCTCAAGCAGGACGATATTGTGAAGAACTTCTTCGTCTGCTCCACGCACGACTGGATCTTGTTCTTTACCAACTTCGGCCGTGTCTACCGTCTCAAGGCCTACGAGCTGCCCGAGGGCGGTCGTGCCGCACGCGGCCAGCACGTGGCTAACCTGCTGGAATTCCAGCCGGAAGAAAAGATCGCGCAGGTCATCCAGATTCAGTCCTACGAGGACGCTCCTTACCTGGTCCTCGCCACCCAGCAGGGCCGCGTGAAGAAGTCCCGCCTGACCGATTACGAGTCCGCGCGTTCCGCTGGCCTTATCGCCATCAACCTCAACGAGGGCGACGCGCTCATCGGCGCACAGCTCGTCTCCGAGGGCGATGATATCTTGCTTACCTCCGAGCAGGGCCAAGCTATCCGCTTTACTGCCGACGACGACCAGCTGCGCCCCATGGGCCGCGCTACCGCCGGTGTGAAGGGCATGCGCTTCCGCGGCGATGACCAGCTGCTGTCCATGTCCGTGGTCCACGATGGCGAGTTCCTTTTGGTAGCCACTTCTGGCGGCTACGGCAAGCGCACCGCCATTGAGGAATACACCCCGCAGGGCCGCGGTGGCTTGGGTGTTATGACCTTCAAGTACACCCCGAAGCGCGGCAAGCTCATCGGCGCCATCTCCGTCGATGAGGATGACGAGATCTTCGCCATCACCTCCGCCGGCGGCGTCATCCGCACCGAGGTGGATCAGATTCGTCCGTCCTCCCGCGCGACTATGGGCGTGCGTTTGGTGAACCTGGCTGATGACGTCGAACTGCTTGCCATCGACCGCAACGTCGAAGAAGATGGTGAGGAAGACGCTCAGGCTGTAGCCAAGGGGGAAAAGACCGTCGATGAGGTCCAGCAGGAGCACAAGGCTGGCGATGCTTCCAAGGATGAGGAGTAATTAATGGCACGACGAGACGTAACGATTACGCGAATCTCGCCCACCTCCGCTTTCCGCGTTGGTCTGGCTTTGTCACTCGTCGGACTCATCGCCTGGATGCTGGCCGTATGCCTGCTCTACATCGGTCTGAACCAGGTGGGCATCTGGGAATCGCTCAATAGCCTCGTCGGCGGCGTGGGCGGCGGATTCGAGGTCACCTTCGGTGTCATCATCTCCGCCTCCGCGCTCATCGGCGTTATTTTCGCCGTTCTCCTTACGTTGCTGGCGCCACTGATGGCGGTTATTTACAACGCCATCGTGGACGTCTTTGGCGGCCTGCGGGTCGACCTAGATAACCGCTAGCGCCTCTCTTGCGTTTGAAGATGCCGGTACCTTCGGGTGCCGGCATTTTCTTTCTTCCGTACGGATCTTTCCCCGCTTTTGAGTTGCAAGAAATATCCGTTGAGCAGGCGATTTGTATAAATCCAGGGATAGTATGTAGAGTTAATTCTCGTTCCGCACAAGGGCCTATAGCTCAGTCGGTTAGAGCGCATCGCTGATAACGATGAGGTCGCTGGTTCGATTCCAGCTAGGCCCACCACGGAACAATGGGGCATTAGCTCAATTGGTAGAGCATCTGCTTTGCAAGCAGAAGGTCAGGAGTTCGATTCTCCTATGCTCCACAGTATATAGTCCGGCTTCCTCTTCGGAGGGGCCGGACATTTTTTATTTCCGCGGTCGTTCCCAAGCGCTCTGAGAAGTGACACAATGACGAGCACTCTACTCGGATCACCATTTTCGTCCATATAGACCAGCAAAACCGTCGACGAAAACCGAGTTTTGGATGGACGATATCGTTGAAGACAACGCTAAGCCAGTCTCGAAAAG
>NZ_JASBOF010000024.1:0-28475 GCF_039907195.1 Corynebacterium sp. c3Ub_189
CACCGGCTGGGCCCTGATAGTCCTCTTCGTCTGGCCAATACTACTAGTGCTGCTAGGTACATTTTCCCAGCGCGAAGATAGCCGCGCTGAATTGGAGCATGAATTGGACTTGGCACGCCAACGCGAGGATATCGCTACCGATGTTCACGATCTCTTGGGCCACTCTTTAACCGTTATCAACCTCAAATCAGAGCTTGCCCGCCGTCTAATAGATTCGGATCCGCAACGGGCGCAGCAGGAGCTCCAGGAGGTGAGCATGCTTTCTCGGAGAGGCTTGGCGGAAGTCCGCTCCACAGTAACCCGGATGCGCATGCCCACTTTTGAAGGGGAAATCCACGCGACTTACAGGGCTCTCGACACTGCCGGCATTGAGTCGTACTTGCCCTCTGCGGCCAAAAGCGCTGGGCTTTACGATGCCGAATTTTCCTGGGCCCTGCGTGAGCTAACCACAAACGTGGTCCGGCACTCAGGCGCAGCGCACTGTTGGGTTCAGGTGACAGACCACCAACTCCAAGTGGTGGACGATGGCTGCGGGTTTGACGCTGAGGAAAGCCTTTCTCGTGCCCACGGTGGGATTGTCGGTTTGCGCAAACGTATAACAGATGCTGGCGGACAGCTGCTTTTTGCGCGCCGCAAGGGCTGTACTCTGGCTTTGGTTACCATGAATGGCGATACGGACTTTCTTCCTCTTACTACCGCCGGAGGCTCAGGCAATGACTGATCCCATCCGAGTTCTCATTGCTGAGGACCAATCATTGGTGCGTGGGGCCCTAGTTGCCCTCTTGGAGACAGAGCCAGATATCAGCGTTGTGGCTGAGTGTGCAACGGGCGCGGAGGTTGCGGGGCTCGTCGCCAAGCATGGCGTCGACGTTGCGCTACTTGATATTGAAATGCCCGGCAAGAACGGGCTAGATGCGGCCGCTGAACTAGAGGGCACGGGTTGCCGCAGCCTGATTGTCACGACCTTTGGTCGCAGTGGCTACGTCAAACGTGCTTTGGAAACAGGCGTAGCTGGCTTCGTGGTCAAGGACACCCCACCCGAACAACTTGCCGAAGCCATTAGGCGAGTGCACGCCGGTCTAAAGGTCATCGACCCTGCACTGGCCCAAGAGACTATTTTCACGCCCGACAATCCACTAACCGCACGCGAAAAGGAGGTTGCACGTCACGTCTTGGAGGGTAGCGACACCCGTCAGATTGCCGGGCATCTTCACCTGAGCACTGGCACAGTGCGCAATATTGTCTCATCGCTCATCGCCAAGACAGGAACTGGGAACCGCTTTGAAGCAGCAACTACTGCACATGCCCAGGGATGGATATAGAAAAAGGAAGCCCACTGCGCGGCCCCTTTTGCTTGGCTTCCTATTCTGGCTGCTTTAGCTCAAGAACATTGACCATGCCCTGAATGACTACGTCCATCACCTTGGAAGCTAGGTTGAAGTAGAAATCAGCCGAGTGATAGCGCAGGGCTCCTACAGTACTCAACTGCGAGAGGCCGTGGATGGAGGCCCACAGCGCCGCAATCTGAGTAAAGAGAATCCATGGAGATCGTGGCCCATTCGACTCGGAAATGGCATCGCGCACCAGATTCATGATGTAGGTAAAGGCCTTACCCATATCAAATGGCTGCTCAGTATCGCCGGACTCATCGAAAGAGACGGGGACAATCGAGCGGCTTGATACCTCGATAAGGGCGACGAAGCCGACGGGGTCTTCCAGCGCATACTCCAAATATCCGAAGCCGGTTGCCTTAATATAATCCAGCCCGTGGGATCCTTCTGGCACGGCCTGGTTCTGGCGCATGATCGCTAGCGTATTGGCTTCATCCAAAGACTCTTCCAAAGAACGCAGCAGGTGAGAATTACCATCGAAAAGATGCTCCGCGTCTGCCAAATCTACACCTGCTCGGGCAGCAGCTGAGCCGAGATGCAAGCTAGGCAGACCGTTATAGACAATCTCTTCGGCCGCACCACGGAAGATGGCTGCACGCTTTTCCTCAGCCGTAGACTTTGGCATGTCCTTTGCTGCTGTAGTAAACGGTTCCGCTGGATCGCCAACGAGTGCTAGCGGTTCAAAGGGCGCAATCTCCCCGTCACGCAAGCTATCTTCCAACCCAGAAAATAAAGTCTCAATGCAAGCATTGAAGGTCTGTTTCTTCGCCGTGGGCGAGAGATGACGCATAATGCCGAACGTGGCCAAGTGAGTAATACCCTGCAACTCAGACAAGAAAGTAAGTGTTTGAATCACTACCAAGCGGTGATCAAAATCGCCGCGCGCTGCAATGGCGGCTTCCCGCATGTGTTCAAGCATCCAACGGAAGGCGGGCGGGAAGGCATCAAAGCTTTTCGCCTCTTCGATGCCGTCCTCAAAGTTGGGAAAGCTCGTTGCCGTCTCGCCGTTGTTATAAGCGGCGAAGTAAGTGGGGTTATCAACAGCCAAGTTGAAGTAGACCTTGGCAGACTCGCGAAGTTTCTGGATCGCGGTCGCGTCATCCGGCAAATTATCGAGCGCCTCGTAGGACGCTACTCGGAGACGCTCATCCAAGAACCGGCTGGTCTGAATGAAAAGGTCGTGGTCATCTTCAAAGAAGGACTTAGCTTCATCGACTGGAACAGCGATCTGCTCCGCCACAGCACAAACCTTTAAAGCGTCGCACCCACCCTTAGCCAAGATACGGGCACTCTGCTCCAACAAACGCTGCTTAGTGGAGCCCGCATGGGAAACGGTGCCTTCAAGATTGTTCACAAATATAATCCTAGCGATTTGATGCAAAATTGCTTGGGATACGCTTACTCTATAGGTTGAGTCACCCACAAAAAGGTGGGAGCACCAAAATAGACCTTTTCCAGCTTTATGCCGCTGGTCTTTATATAGCTTTGGCCCCTGCCCTTACGGGCTGGGGGCCAAAATAGAAGGTAGCCATTCGCCCTGTAAGCGGGCGAAGCTATTTACTCGTTGCCGATCTTGCCGTCAGCTGCGTCACGAGCCTTGTCGATCTGGTCAGCCTTGTCCTCGCCGAGCTTGCCCTTAGCTGCATCAGCTGCCTTGTCCAGGCCCTTGTCGCTAAGCTCTTCGCCCTTGTCGGAGTTCAGTGCGTCCTTTGCCTTATCGAAGATACCCATGTGGTTATCCTTTCTTCTAGTTCTAGCTTTATCTAAAAGCTGCCGTGTCCGGCAACACACCCCAACGTACCGACACTTGAGCCAACATGCCACCGAAAAGTTCTTTAGGTCACTAGACCAAATAAGTTTTACTACTCCATATCCAAGTTGCCCTCAGGGGTATGTGGACACCCCCGCAGCCTGACGACCACCCAATAGGGCCTGCTGCTTTAGCCCGGCCCTAGCTATGCTTAAAGAAAAGCAGTGAAGTATTTTAGCCAAAAGCCAATTTTCCTAAGTCTTGCAAATGATAGCGTTAGACGGTATCGACGATTCTCCGACGAAGGCACTGCACCATGGCTTCCACTAACCCAGCGCGACCATCTACTCCGGAGACGGGCATGGAATTCTTTGGCTTAGTATGGCCGGGCAAGGAGGCAGCTCGAGCAGCAGCTAGCACCCCTCTGCCACGCCATTTCACGCGTGATTCTGCACTCAGTACAGCTGTCGGTGCGGACAACGCGATTATTGCCGCAGATAATCTTCCAGTACTTCAGGAACTTGCCAGCCGTGGAGAGCTCTTTGACGTCATTTACATAGACCCTCCCTATAACACCGGCAAAGACTTTGTCTACCGCGACAATTACCGTTTGCGCCGGCAGATGCGCTCGGGGAGCTATGCAGAGTGGCACTCGCAATGGTTATCTATGATGCTTCCCCGGCTCATCTTGGCCCGGCAAGTATTGTCAACAAATGGTTTTATTTTCGTATCCATTGGAGAGGACGAAGTGGCCAATACGCGCAAGGTACTCGATGAAGTTTTTGGAGAGGAGTGCTTTGCCGGCCAATTGATTTGGAAAAAAGCCGGCACCGGCAAGAATGATTCTAAGTACGCGGTGGTAGAGCACGAATATATTCTGTGTTACGCCCGTACTCCTGATAACCCTGGATTCAATGTCGATCTCCTTGGCCACACTTCCACCAAATACAACCATGAGGATGACAAAGGGAAGTACTCCTTGGTGCGGTTGGACTCTAAAACCCTTGGGTACCTTCCCTCCCTCGACTTCCCTATCTCCGGGCCCGACGGCAAGGAATATTGGCCGGACCAGCCGGTGGGAAAAGAAAAAGTCGCCCGTTGGCGCTGGGGCCGGGAAAAGGTTGAACAGCGCTTCGATGAGCTCGTCTTCCGCCGAGGTTTTGTCTATACCAAGAACTATCAGAAGGTGGGAGCGCGCCCACGCTCCATCTTGGACGGCGAGCGCTTTGGGGTGACCCGCACTGGCAGGCGTGATGCTGAAGACGTCATGGGGATAGAGGGCGTTTTCGAGTTTCCCAAACCGGTGCGCTTGATTAAGCACCTCATTTCCATTGCGGGTGGAAAGGATGCGCGCGTCCTTGACTTTTTTGCGGGCTCCGGCACCACTGCCCAGGCGGTAGTGGAACTCAATAACAACGATGGGGGTACTCGGTCTTTTCACCTTGTGCAAATTCCAGAGCCAACCTCCCCGCGTAGCGCTGCTCATCGCGCGGGCTTTTCTACCGTGGCAGATATTTGCATTGAAAGGGTGCGCAAGGTCCCAGGCGCATCCTTTCAGGTCTATCGCCAGGACTAAGTCTGTGCGGTACCGGACGGGCGACCGGGAATGCCGAAGAAGTCTAGGACGCGGTCGGTAGCGAAGAATTTGCCTACCTCATTGTGCGCGTCCGCTGTACCACCAGGCCATACGTGTGAGCCTCCGGCGATACGGATGTGTTCCAGCGGTGCGGTACAGCCGCTCCACTTCATATCGAGTGCATTGTTGACTAGGCGGGTCGTGTCGACCTTGGTAGAGCAACCATTGCGCTTACGGTCCTGTTCCAGCACCGATTCCACGGAATAGTACTTGGTCTTATGGCGCGTTCCACCGTAGTAACCCACCACGGGGTCCACGGTGCCGTGAATATCCAATCGACCCACGGGGGAATGAGCACAGTCTTTAAGAATATCTTTGTAGTAGGCAGCGGAAACGGTAGCTACGGACTTGAAGACATCGGGCATCTGACAGGCCAGATAAGCGGCAAAACCGCCGCCGTTCGACATGCCAGTAGCATAAATTCGGGAGTCATCTACCCGATACGTTGCTCGAACGGCATCAATGATGTCGCGAACAAATTTTTTATCTTCTGTTGTTGACGTCTTGGCATAAGGAGCAGGGCTCCAAGCCTTCTTTTTACCTTCTGCGAAAACGGTGATGGCATCAGCAGCATCGAGGCGGGAATAGCCGCGGAGGTTCTCGGCAGATTGTCCCCATCCTGGAAAAGCCAGGACGATGGGCCACTTTTTATCCCCCGTGTAGTCCTTGGGCACGTTGAGGATAAAGGAGCGCCCCGAGGGCAGATTAACGGTGGTATAGTTTCCTGGCTCGGGTCCGCTCAGCGGTGCAGAGGTTGGAATCCCTAGGTTTTTCGTCTCAGTTGGGACTGCTGGGGGCGCGGAGTCGGGCGAATCGGCCGAACATGATGCGCCGGCAACCGCAAGGAAACACACTGCTACCGCACCAACCAGGGCCCGTAGCGACCTCGCGTTCATCTTTGTCGTCCCTTCTGCCATGCGGTCCATAGTTGCTTATAGCGGCCACCATAATCTAACAGTTCGTGGTGACTGCCTTGCTCCACCACCCGCCCGTTGTCCATTACGGCGATGCTATCGGCTCGTGCGGCTTGGTCTAGTCGGTGCGCCACTATCAGTGCGGTTCGCCTACGGGTGACCTCTGTCGCGGCTTCTTCCAGAGCTTCCGCCCCCACCGATCCGGCCTCTGCGGTGGCCTCATCCATGATGACGATCTGGGGATCTAAAAGCAATATTCGCGCCAGCGCAAGCTGCTGCGCTGCTACTGGGTCAAGGTGGATTCCCCGAGCGCCAATGACTGTATCTAGGCCCTCCTCTAACTGCGCATACCACTGTGCGCCGACGCGCTGTAATGCATCTTCCATTTGTGCGTCTGAAGCTTGCGGGGCGGCCAAGGACAAATCTTCGCGTAGGGTTCCTGAGAATACGTGAACCTCTTGGGAAATCATCGCTAAACGCGCCACCCTTTCGGAATCAGAAAGGGCCGATACCTCTGCTCCATCCACCAAGACTGTTCCGGTAGCCGGGACTCGCAGTCCGGCTAGAAGAGCAGCGACCGTGGTCTTTCCCGCACCAGAGGGTCCCACTAAAGCTACGGTGTGTCCAGCGGGAAGCTTGAGATTTATGTCCCTCACGGCCCAGCCGCCGTCTTCGTAGCTGAAGCTCACTTCTTTTAATTCGGCAACTCCACGTGGAGACGGGGCGCCAAAGTCTGGCACCGCCCGTGGCGGATCCATAACCACCCCAACTATCCGAGACAGGGAGGAATAGCCGGATTGAATGGTATCGATTACTCGCATCAATCCCATGAGCGGACCCCGCAAGCGAATGAGAAGGAGCATCGCCGCGGTGACTGCGCCAACGGTGAGCGCCCCAGCCTGCACCACCCAAAAGCTGACGAGCAACCCGCAGGCCAGCATTATTAACTCGATGCCCGTCATCCATAGCTGTAGGACCATCATTGTCCTTCGCGCGGCGTAGCCTTTGTCCACCACCTGTGCGGAGGCACGTTCAATACCGGCATGCATCTGGTTTTCCATGCCAAAGGCGCGCACAGTCTCTCGCCCTCGAATTGCCTCTAGGAGCCTGCGTGCCCGTTCCGCCATGGCAGCGCGTTCGTCGGTATAGCGCTGTGGAGCGCGCTGCAGGTACTGGCGCGCAGCAATGAAATATAACGGCGTAACTGCACCTACTACCAGTAGGTATTGCCAGTTGAGGCTGACTAGTGCCACCCCAGTGGTTGCGATGGCGAAGGCAGATTTCGTCAGCACGGGGACGGTCTCGGTTACGGCAGCCGATAGTTCTGCTACATCATCGGTAGAGCGAGAGACCAAATCCCCAGTGCCGGCTTCCTCCACCCGGTGGGTAGGCAGGCGAAGAGCGGTAGAAACCATATCTTCCCGCAAAGCGGAGATCACTCTTTCGCTCAGGCGCGAAAGGACATAGAACCCCGCCGCGGAAAACAGTGCCGAACCCGCGGCCACCAGTACCAGCGAGATACCGATGGGCACAATGGCGCCTTGATCAATGACAGCGTCAACGATCTTTCCCAACAGGATGGGGATCGCTACATTGCTGCCGGCGCCTGCGGTAAGCAAGGCCAAGGCCGCTGCTGCTTGGGGGTGGGCACCGGGGACGTCGGAAAGCTGGCGGCCCACTTCCTTACGCACTTGGGGCCAGGAGGCCGTAGGAAACCGCATCATAGCTGCGCCCCCACTGCTGCCCACGCCGGCGAAGTGGTGAAGACAAGCGTGGGCTTAGGCCCGCGGTGATGCGCCACCCGCTGGGCAATTTCCTGCTCGGTCACCGAGTCCACGGCGGTTGTGGGATCGGCTAAAACTAGGATCTCCGCGTCCGCCGCAATGGCTCGTGCAAGCGCCACGCGCTGTTGCTGTCCGCCGGAGAGATTTCGGCCGCCTTCTCCCACCTCACGGTCCAACCCGCCCGGGATATCTTCCCCTGCAGCCACGAAGAGGGCTCGTTGTGCACTCGCGCTATCCGGATGAATATTGTCCCCCACGGTCCCCTCAAAAAGCATGGTTTCGTGTGGAACAACCAGGAATCGCTCGCGCGGCAAGAAGACTAGATCCTCTGGAACAGGCTCGGGCACCACGTTGACCCCAGGTGCGAGGGCCGGAACCTCCGGTTCACTCTTCTCCACCCCGGGGGCGGAGAGGACGGCAATAATGCGCTCAGCACTTGCCTGTGCAGCCGCCCACCGCGAGGCGATATTTCGGCCCAGCATCGTCATCGGGGTGATAATGAACTGCGTAAGGCCAATAACCGTAATGAGTTCACCTACGCTAATCATGGAGCGCATAGCCATCATTCCTGCACCAATACCCACTGCAATGACATATACCGAGCCCAAAATCTCCGTAGCCGCATTAAGTCGGGCTTGGGCACCATTGGCTTCTACCGTTCGCGCATAGGCGGCACCAGACACCGCGGAATAACGCCTACTCACTGTGGCTACAGCACCCAGGCCCTTAAGGATCCGCAGGCCTTGGACCACATCGGTGGCCATGGAGCTGGCCTTCGCCAACGCCGCTTGGCGGATTCCGGAACGCGTACGCAGAGGCTTTGCCGCGCGCACTGAGCCCCACACCATCAACGGCCCGCCACACAAAATGGCAATGCCTAAAGGCAGGTTAATACGGCTAGCCATGATCGCCACATACACAATGGCGGTGATCTCAGCGACGGGGAAAACCGTCATCATCACCGCATTCTGCACGCGCCGTGCGTCCGTGGAGGCGATGGCGAGCAGCTCGCCGGCGGTGCGGGGCTCGCCTGCGATGCCCCGCGGATCCTGAATCCTATCCGTGATGGACATGCGAACATCGTGCCCAATTACTAGCATGGCTCGCGCGTTAAGGCCGCGTCCGAACCATGCGGCTATGGCATTAAGACCAAAAGCTGCCCCCAATACCACCAGCCACATGCCTAATCGGTCAACGGATCCTTTCGACACAGCTTCATCAATGGCATGTCCCACGATCACTGGAGTCGATCCGTTAAGCAGAAAAGATACAGCCATGCAGAGTGCGGCCGGCACAGTGAGGGATGGACGAGAAAAGACAGTCTTTAGCAGCCACCTGGGATCTGATGGTGCAGGAAGTGTCCTCATAGGCAGCCATTCTAATTCGCGGTAGGTTAGATGGGCTATGACGACTCGCCGCCCCGATCCCAGCCACTTCCCTAGCTACCGCAAGGCCTCCACTAGACAAGGCCCCGGCTTCCGCAATGCCGCGCAACGCACCGCTTCCGCCCAGGCCTTCCGCCGCGGCGCGAGCACCTACCACGATGTGCGCCCCGGCTATCCGGACGAGGTTTCTGCCCTTATCGCTGACGCCCATACCGTTGCCGATATTGGTGCCGGTACTGGAAAACTCACCGAGTCCCTACCCAATCCTCGGGTTTTGGCTCTGGAGCCTTCCGACGATATGGCTGGAATTCTCGCAGCCCACCTCCGCCTGCCAGTCCTTCGTGCTACGGCCGAAAACACCGCGCTTGCCGACGCCTCCTTAGACGCCGCCTGCCTCGCCCAAACCTGGCACTGGGTCGACGTGCCAGCCGCCTGTGCAGAGCTTGACCGCGTCCTCGCGCCGGGCGGGAAGATTCTCCTGGTGTGGAACACGCTTGATGTCAACGCGAACCCCTGGATCCTGCGGCTTTCTCGCATCATGCACTCCGGGGATGTACATAAGCCAGGCTTTTACCCGGACTATACGGCTCCGTGGTCTTTGGACCGAGAGCTGCGCTTGACCTGGGAGAACGAACTAACCCCGGAGCAGCTTCACCAGCTGATGCACACCCGATCCTATTGGCTGCGCAATGGCAAAGCCATCCATGAGCGCATGACCCACAACCTGGATTGGTACCTCTACGAGCACATGGGATTTAAGCCGGGGCAAAAACTACGCATCCCGTACCGCACGGATGCCTTCGTGCTGGTACGGGATTCGGATTAGAGCAGGACCTGCGCCAATAGCGAGCCCACCACGCAGGAGGTGAACACCGAGATGGCGCCGGGAACGAGGAAGGAGTGGTTGATGACGAACTTGCCAATGTGGGTAGTGCCCGTGCGGTCGAAGCCGATGCAGGCTAGGTCCGAAGGGTAGGTTGGCAAGATGAAGTAGCCATACGCTGCGCCGTAGAAACCAACGATAATGGCGGGATCGATGCCGAGCTGCAGGCCGATCGGAGCGATGGCAACCAGGGCGGCGGCCTGGGAGTTAACCAGCTTGGACACGATGACCAATACCACCGCGTAGGCCCACGGGGCGGCCTCCACCACGGACCCGAGGTTGGACTCCAGGGCATCGATATGGGCTTCGAAGAAGGTATCTGCCATCCATGCCACACCGAAGACGGAGAATACTGCGGTCATACCGGCTTTAAAGACTGGCGTGGACGCGATCTTCTTCGGGTCAGCCTTGCAGCTAAGCAGGATGATCGCGCCAGCAACAAGCATGACCATTTGGATAACCAGATTCATCGAAAGCGGGCTCAACTCACCATCGTCGCCAGGGACCAGCGGGCGCAGGAATTCGAACGCACCGAGTGCCACCACGCTGGCGATAGCCACGAGGAAGATAACCACCGCACGCTTTGCTTCTGGCGAAAATTCCTCATCCATGAGCGACCCGGTGGACTGGTGAATGCTTTCTGCGAACTCCGGATCCTTCATGCGCTCCTGGAATGCCGGGTCCTCGTCCAAGTCCTTGCCGCGGCGCAAAGACCACAGCGCAGCGAGGATAACGCCGGCAAGCGAGGCGGGCATAGCCACCATGAGAATCTGCGGAATAGAATAGGCGTGATCGATAGCGCCGGCGTTTTCCGCGATGATGGACGCTAGGGATACGGTGGCCACAGACACTGGCGAGGCCGTAATACCCATCTGAGCCGACGTCGATGCCACAGCCATGGGGCGCTCTGGGCGGATGCCCTTCTTCAGGGCAATATCCTCGATGATCGGAAACATCGTGTACACGACGTGACCCGTACCGCACAGTACCGTCAGGAACCAAGTGGTCAGCGGCGCGAGGATGGTGATGCGCTCTGGGTGGGCGCGGAGAAACTTCTCGGCAAATTGCATCATCACTTCTAGACCGCGCGCCTGTTGCAAGGTGGCGGCGCAGCCGATGACCGCAATGATGGTCAGCATCACGGATACCGGCGGCTCGCCCGGGGCGAGGCCGAAGACAAAAACCATGAGCATCAAACCGATGCCGGAAATAAGTCCTAATCCGATGCCACCATAACGAGTGCCCAATAGCAGGGCGCTGAGGATGATGATGACCTGGAGCACGATGGCCAGAATTGAATCTGGCGCAATTACGCTGGCTAGCATGCTGAGCCTTCCATCACGAGAGAATGATTAACTGGTTATATCCTATCCGGCCCCACATAACCGGACATAAACGGAAAGGCGAGCGAATTCTCACACCGTGTCCGGTGTAAAAATCGCTCGCCTGGATGCTATAATCCCAGCGTAACGGGCATACTGCTAGCGCTTCTTTCCGCGCCTCTCCCTCACTCGCACTGCGATTCGGATAGGCGTTCCGTGGAAGCCAAACCGCTCGCGGAACTTGCGCTCAAGGTAGCGGCGATACGCCGCATCCAAGAAGCCCGTCGTAAACAAGACGATGGTCGGCGGCTGAGTCGAGGCCTGCGTGGCGAACAATACGCGCGGCAGGCGGTTATTCTTCATCGGCGGCGGGTTAGCCGCGATAGCCTCACGCAGCCAGTTATTCAGCTGGCCCGTGGACACACGCTGATCCCAACTTTCCAGTGCCTCAATCATGGCCGGCTCCAGCTTCTGCAGCGCGCGGCCCGTTTCCGCAGAGATATTCACACGCGTAACCCACGGCAAGTGGCTCAGCTGCTGATCAATCTCGCGGTCCAGGTAATAGCGGCGATCCTCATCCATGAGGTCCCACTTATTAAATGCAATCACCAGTGCCTTACCCGCCTCGAGCACCATATTGAGCACGCGCTGGTCCTGCTCGGAGATCTCCTCAGAGGCGTCGATAAGCATGATGCAGACCTCAGCAGCATCGATTACGCCGCGGGTGCGCAAGGACGCATAGTACTCATGCCCCTGCGCATTCTTTACCTTCTTGCGCAGGCC
This sequence comes from Corynebacterium sp. c3Ub_189, assembly GCF_039907195.1. Taxonomy (NCBI): domain Bacteria; kingdom Bacillati; phylum Actinomycetota; class Actinomycetes; order Mycobacteriales; family Corynebacteriaceae; genus Corynebacterium; species Corynebacterium sp. c3Ub_189. The sequence continues at coordinate 11,849 of NZ_JASBOF010000024.1, forward strand.
TGCGGTATCAATGAACTTCCACAGCTGCTCATCCAATTGCACTAGCGAGTCCACCGGATCCACGGTGGTTCCCGCGACGTTGTCGACCACGGAACGCTCCTCGCTGGTGAGCTTATTCAGCAGCGAGGACTTGCCGACGTTAGGCTTGCCCACCAATGCGACGCGGCGAGGTCCAGAGGTAATCGCGGTCTGCCGAGGCTCTTCAGGGAAGACCCGCAAAATCTCATCGAGCACGTCCGCACCACCGCGGCCATGTTGGGCGGATACGGGCCACGGATCGCCCAAGCCCAAGGCATAAAATTCCGCCATATCCGCGTACTGATTATCGGAATCGAACTTATTCGATACCAAAATCACTGGCACAGGCGATTTCTGCAGGCGGCGGGCCATAACCTCATCCGTCTCCGTGATGCCCACCTTGGTGTCCACCACCATAACGATGACATCGGCAGTTTCCATGGCGACTTCTGCCTGGCGGGCAATCGCCGCATGGATACCCTTCACGTTGGGATCCCAGCCACCGGTGTCCTGCACCAAAAAGCGCTGGCCATTCCAGTCTGCTACGTAGGAAATTCGGTCACGAGTAACGCCTGGGTGGTCCTCTACCACCGCTTCGCGGCGGCCAAGGAAACGGTTGACCAAAGAGGACTTGCCCACATTTGGGCGACCGACTACGGCCACCGTGCACAAAGCTTCTTCGGTGTGATCATCGGACTCCACGCCAAAGGCACGGGAGAGTTCTTCCCACTCCTCTTCGCTCAGGGGTTCTTCTGTGTGCGCATCGTCGCCATAATCGGCCTCTCCGAATTCCGAGTCATCGAAGTCATAGTCGAATTCCTCGGTATTGAAATCATCGGCGGCCCAACCAGGAGAGGCTTCTACCACCTCATCATCGAACTTTCCGGCTGGGTAATGGAACTGAGTCTCCGACTCTTCCTGGGGATCGTGATTAGTCATTGACAGACTCCTTTACCACGTTAATTAGAGCTTCCAGCACATCCTCTGGGCTCATATTGGAAGTATCGACTAGGGTTGCGTCTTCCGCTGGGCGCAGTGGTGAGGTCTTGCGGGAAGAATCCGCCGCATCACGGCGCTGGACATCTGCAAGTACCGTCTCGTAATCCGAAGCGATGCCCGCCTTTTCATTCTGGGCTTGGCGGCGCTGCGCGCGGACCTCGGCAGAGGCAGTCATGAATGCCTTTGCGGGGGCGTCGGCAAGCACCACAGTGCCAATATCGCGTCCTTCTACAATCGCGCGGTGAGCCTCGCGGGCAAGCTTGCGCTGCAGCGCGACCAGATTCTCGCGCACCTCCGGAATGGCAGATACGGCGGACACGTTACGGGTGACTTCGTCTTCTCGAATAACGCGCGAGACGTCCTCACCGCCGAGGAGAACCTCGGTGGAGTCCGGGTCATCGGATACCCCTAAGGGCAGATTGGCCGTAGCCGCAATAACCGCGGCGGTGTCAGCAGGGTCGACGCCTTCACGCAGCACCGCAAGCGTTGCCACTCGGTACATAGCACCAGTGTCGACGTACTTTGCATCCAGCTGCTTGGCCAGCGCACGGCACGTGGTCGACTTTCCAGTTCCAGATGGGCCATCCACGGCTAGGATGAGACCCTCATTCGGCATATTAGAAATCATTACATCTCCACCGCCTTGTACAGGCTAGTCAGCTCGCTGGAATTAAGGGCACGCAGACCGCCCGGCTTCATATCGCCCAGCTGAACCGTATGCAGCTTGGTGCGCACCAGGCGCTGCACGGGGAAGCCGGCCTCCTTCAACATGCGGCGCACGATATGTTTACGGCCTTCATGCAGCTCAAGACGCACCAGGGAATAACCCTGGTTGGTATCAACTACCTGTGCAAAGTCGGCCTTTGCCAGTCCGTCTTCCAGCTCGATGCCTTCCTTGAGCTGGCGCACGAGCTTCCTATCGGCCTCGCCCAAAACGGTGGCGAGGTAGGTCTTGGTCACCTCGTACTTGGGGTGCATCAAGCGGTTGGCCAACTCGCCATCATTGGTGAGGATAAGCAGGCCTTCCGTATCGGCGTCGAGGCGGCCGACGTGAAAGAGTCGCTGGCCAGCTGCGACCTTTTCTGACACCACGTCGCCCACGCACGGGCGCCCCAGGTCATCAGACATGGTGGACTGCATGCCGCGCGGCTTATTGAGCACAAAATATTCGTGCTCCTCATTGACGTTGACGCGCACGCCGTCTACTCGGATGACGTCAACGGAGGGGTTTACCTTGACGCCTTGCTTGGCGATGATCTTGCCGTTGACCTCAACTCGGCCGGCATCGATGAGGATTTCTGCGTGGCGGCGGGAAGCGACGCCCGCCTTGGCGAGCACCTTTTGGAGGCGCTCTCCCTTGGGCTTGTCTTCATCGACCAGCCAATCGGCGCCCAATTCGCGGGCTACGGATTCTGCGGTAGCCTTCTGCTTTTTCTTTGACACATGCTGGTGACGGGCCGGCTTAGCATTGGAGACAATGATGTCACTGTCTCGCTGCTTCTTATCCGGTGTGCCGTCACGGCGAGCGGGAGGAGTCACGTACGTGTCCTTTTCTCTCGAAGATATGAAATTACCTGGGCAATCCTACCCCACGCTAGTACTCTTCGTCGATCGCCTCTACGTCAGGCAACAGCGGTGCCAAGTCTGGCAGGCGCTCCAAAGAATCGATCCCCAATAACTCGAGGAACAATTCTGTCGTCTCGTACCGGTGCGCAGCGCCTTCAAAATCATCCTGCGGCAGCTCCCGGACCAACCCGCGCAGGTTAAGGGTACGCATCACGCCATCAACGTTGACACCGCGAACCGCCGCCACCTGCTGGCGGGTGACGGGCTGGCGATAAGCCACTACCGCCAAAGTCTCCAGAGCAGCACGGGAGAGTTTGGTTTGGGCACCATCCAAGAGGAATTCTTCTACCGGCCCCGCATTGTCGGTGCGCGTATAAAAGCGCCACCCCTCTTGGGTCTCGCGCAGGTCAATACCGGAACCGCGACTATCCAACTCGCGCTGAATGGAACGCAAGCAATCACTAACGACGTCCGTTTCCGCCCCCAGCGCACGCGCCAATGACTCCACAGAGGCTGGGGAGTCGAGCACGAGCAGTATGGACTCAAGACGGGAACGCAACTGCGAGATGAGGGGAAGATCCATAGCGCCCGAGTTTACTGGAGAAGAAAAAGTCGCTGAAAATTTTCCAAATCACTTTCGCTCCCTACTGTGACTCGGCTAACATATTGTCATGGAAACTATCACTCGCACTGACAGACTCATCCTTATCCCGCTGTCCGCCGCTAATACCGAAGAGACCCACAAGGTCTACAGCGACGGACGTATCTGGAACCACCGCCCCAATGGGCGTTTTGCTGACATCCGCACCACGCGTGCACTCGCACAAGCATCCTCCGAGTCGTGGGACGCCCACCACTTCGGGCCTTGGGCCGCGTATATGCGCCACAACCCTTCGGAATTCGTCGGTGTCGGTGGTGCCATCTTCGTCGACGAGGCAAACTTCTGGGACATCAAATACCGCCTGCGCCCCGCCCATTGGGGTGCCGGTTTTGCCACAGAGATCACCTCAGCAGCAATCAAGTGCATCCGCCAAGTGGACCCCGACTCACCGATCACGGCCCGCGTCACCACAAACCACCCGGCGGCCATCCGGGTCATCGAAAAGCAAGGGCTCCAACAAGTATGGGAAGGGCGCCGCATAGGCACCGAGGACAACCCCGAGGAACCAGACGTACGCGTCTACTCCGACCGGGAGCTCTCCCCCGAGACGCTAGAATTCATCCAGCAACGGCCTTAGTCCCAGTTCGCTGCGGCAACTACCGCTGGGTCAACATCCAGGCCTGTCCACGATAGGTCCAGCTGACCCAGCGCTTCTTCTTGTTGTGCATCAACCGCCTTGGCTTTGTACAACTCCAACAGGGCCAAGAAACGCCCCACTACCTGCATAGAAACCGTACAGTCGCGGGTTAGCGCACCAAAGCTGGTCCATTGACCTGCGCCGAGTAGCTTGAGTGTTTCCAAGATCTTGCCGGCCTGCTCTGGTACCGATACTGCTACGGCGTGCACGTGACCGGTTGCCACCTCCTCCGGCGGTTTGGGACGGAACACGCCCGCAGCTAACTCGGCAAAACTGGCCGGCGTATGGCCGAGCGAAACTGGAGGCAAAAGTTCAGCAAACTTCTCCTCGATGGAAACCGCGCGCGGATAGCTGCGCTGCGCCTCGCGCTGCCACACGGCGAATTGGTCCGCTGCTTGCTTATAAGCCTTGTACTGCAACAGACGGGCAAAAAGAAGGTCGCGCGACTCCAGCAGTTCTAAGTCTTCAATATCGTCGACGTCACCGCGCGGCAGTAGCCGCGCCGCCTTCAAATCCAAGAGCGTAGCTGCCACTAGCAAAAAATCAGTGGTCTCATCCAGATCAGCGGACTCTCCCAGCTGGCGTGTATACGCCACGAATTCGTCCGTCACTTCTGACAGCGCAACGTCAGTCACGTCCATCTTCTTGGACTGAATGAGCTGCAATAGCAGGTCAAATGGGCCTTCAAAATTCCGCAGTGCAATGCGAAAGCCCGTAATCTCCGGCTGGGTCACGATACCTTAAACGGTCGAGCGCTCGATGACCTCTTTGGCCAAGTTCCGGTACTGCTGTGTGGCCGGGGAGTTTGGTGCCCAAGTAGTAATCGGCTCGCCGGCTACCGAAGTCTCTGGGAATCGAACGGTCCGGGTAATGACGGTGTCAAAGACCTTATCGCCAAAGTAATCCACCACTCGGGACATAACTTCCCGGGCGTGCTTGGTCCGGCGGTCAAACATGGTCACTAGGATTCCCATGACCTCAAGGTCAAAGTTAATGCGATCAGAAACCTTTTCCACGGTATCGGTCAACAGCGCCAAACCGCGCAGGGAGAAGAACTCGCACTCCATAGGGATGATCACACCCTGTGAGCAAGCCAGGGCGTTGACGGTAAGCAAGCCCAAGGAAGGCTGGCAATCAATAATGATGAAATCATAATCGCGGCGCACCGGACGCAGAGCCCGGGCAAGGGTGTGCTCGCGACCGACTTCATTGACCATCTGAATTTCTGCGGCGGAAAGGTCGATATTTGCCGGCACCAGATCCAAGCCCGGTACACCGGTGTGCTGGATAGCGGAATGAATAGAGGTGTGACTATCGAGCATCACGTCATAAATGGTGTCCTCGATATCGTCATGCGTGAGACCAAGGCCTGCCGACAGCGCTCCCTGGGGGTCAAGGTCAACCAAGAGGACTTTACGGCCATACTCCGCCAAGCAGGCGCCCATATTGATGGTAGAGGTGGTTTTGCCGACACCACCCTTTTGGTTACACATCGAAATAATGGTGGCCGGCCCATGCTTCTCCAAGGGTGCGGGTTCCGGTAGCTCACGGATAGGACGACCGGTCAGCCCCACCTCTACGTCAGAGGCAGAAAAGAGACCCTCTTCGCTCACAGTCACACCTGCTTCCTTGACGCCAAGTTCCGGACCATGACACTTGGCTTAGGGTTGATTACAACGTTGTCATTAAAGCGTACCCGCTACAGCCCAAAAGTACCGAGACTTAGTGTATATCAAGTGTTTAGCGTTGACTAGAACGGCGTTTGAGGATTGCCACTAGAGCTATGAGTGCGATGAGCACCGCTGCGGCTACCCCTCCTATAATCCACCCTAGATATGAGCCGCCGTCTTCTTCTTTGGGTTCCTTTTGCTGGCGCTCATCGAGGTTTTCCGCGGCGGATTGATAGTTAGGGTCCTGTAGGGTGACGATGAGTGCGGCCCCAGAACCGTCATTGCGAAGCAACTGCATGATAAAGGGATTATCAGGCGCCTCGCCCTCCGGATAGGTCAAGGTGAGGGTTCGAGAAGAGGCGTCCACGTCGCGTTTTACGCCTTGGATGATATTGCCCTCGCCGTCAAGGTAGCGCAGCGTGACGTCGTTTTCTTGCGTGTCCTTGAACTGCTGGTAAAGGTCATAGGCCTGCTTGAGGCCCATCTTCGCGGTAATAGTATTGCCTTCAATTGTGGATTCAAGGTTGACGTATTCCGCGCCTTCCAGGTTGGCTTCCCCGGCAGGCTTGCGCTCCGGCTTTTCACCTGGAACAACCGGCAAGTTGCTATTTTCTTTCGACGGCGCAGGCTTGTCATCTCCGCCCTCGGCATCTTTTCCGGCTGGAGCATTGTCACCCCCAGCCGGCTTATTCGAGCCCGGATCCGGCGCTGGAGCTGGGGCCGGTCCGCCTTCCGCGCCATCAATTTCTTCCTGAATGTCCTCCTGTGCAACCGACCCATCGGCTACTAGCGTCAGGGTCGCATTCATACCTTGGGCAGAAACAGGAACCGAGACTTGGCCGCCTTCAGCTGGGGCGGTGATGGTAGCGGAGGTACCAGAGGCAGATACATTCCACCCGTCGCCGGAGTAGCTAGCTTCGGCCGGCACGGGCAAGCTTACAGTCGTGGTCTGACCGGCAGGAACCGAAATGGGAGCAGCAATAGCAGCTTCTACTTCCGGCGGCAGCTGCGCGTGTGCCACCGCTGGGAAAAGCAATGCGGAAGATAGCACCGCACCAGCTATACGAGTTGAAAACATAGTGGTCCTTTCTTAAGCACGAGGATGAGCAGTGCGCCAAACCTCGCGCAAGGAATCGGCAGTGACGTGAGTATATATTTGCGTTGTCGTCACCGAGGAATGTCCCAGCAATTCTTGCACGGTGCGCACATCAGCGCCGCCTTCAAGCAGGTGCGTCGCAAAAGAATGCCGCAAGGTATGCGGAGAAATGGACTTCCCCACTTGCGCCCGCTGCGCTGCCGTCTTCAACACAGTCCATGCACTTTGCCGCGATAAAGCCCCACCGCGGGTATTGAGAAACAGCGCCGGCGTCTTACCTTTGCTCAGCGCTGGACGAGCTCGCACCAAGTAGGCATCGAGAGCCTGGCGGGCATGCGAGCCCACTGGCACAACCCGCTCTTTGTCTCCCTTGCCCCGCAGGCGTATTACCTCCTGCGCGGAGGAAACGTCATCAACGGTAAGGGAGATAATTTCTGAGATGCGCGCGCCGGTGCCATAGAGCATCTCCAGCAGGGCACGGTCGCGCACATCTACTGGGGTCTCAGTAGGGGTCGCTTCAATGAGAGCGGTGACCTCGTCAACCGATAATGTCTCAGGCAAATGCTGCCCAGTTGACGGAGGGGTTACCTCAACCGCGACATCGACGTCCACTACGCCTTCTGACACGGCAAATTTATGCAGTCCGCGAGCAACGATGAGCGCTCGGTTGGCTGAGGACACCGCCATGTGTGAGCGCAGGTCTTTGAGATAAGCCTCCACCATCGGTCGTGTCACCAACCGCAGATCATCTACCCCGTTATCCCTCAGCCAGGCAAGGTAGCGGCGGACATCGCGGCGATAGTTGCTCAACGTATTGGCAGAAACGCCGCGCTCGACTGCTAGATGATCAAGCCACGTCTGCGCTATGTTTTCGAGCGCACTCACAGCTGCTTTAGGTCCGCGCCCGTGCGGCGGGAGCTCATCGAGGTCGGTCGAAGGTCGAACGGCTCCTCCACGCTGCGGGTTCTCTTGCCGCCACGCAGCACCGCGTAGGCCGCCAAGATACCGCTGCAGGCGATGGAATTGACGATGTCACCGCGCAGTACCTTGTCAACGGCCTCATCGAGGCCCACCCAGGCGACTTTCATATCGGCTTCTTCGTCACCGGTAGCCTCCATACGGGGGACGTCGGAAAGCTCCGAGGCAAGAAATACGCGAACCGCCTCTTCGCAGAAACCCGGCGAAGTCACAAGGTCCGTCAACACGGACCACGTCTGCGCGCTTAGGCCAGCCTCCTCCTGCAGTTCACGCTGGGCGCCCGTCAGCTCATCCTCACCGCGAACGTCGAGCAATCCCGCCGGCAGTTCCCACAGGCGTTTTCCCACGCTGTGGCGGTACTGATACACCATCGCAATACGCTCGTCTGAGTCCACTGCCACGACGGCCACTGCACCTAGGTGCTCGACTACTTCCCGGGAGGCAGAAACGCCACCGGGCATGACTACCTCGTCGCGGCGCAGGGCAATAATGGGGGCTTCGACAAGCAGCTGCGAATCGAGCACCTTGAAATCATGCGCCATGGGCTATTCCTTTCCCGGCAAGGCGGAGTCTGCAGTATCGGTGGCGCCATAGTCACCTTGGCCACCATCAAGTTGTTCCTGGGTGGCCAGAATGACCGCAATGCGCTCCACTGCCCGTTCGGTGCTATCGACTGTAGACAGCTCCGCGTCCTGATCCCGCACCTGGGCTAGCGCCTTATCATCCTGGGTCTGCTTGGTGCGCCCGCTCAACACCACGGACCCATTGACATCAACTAAACCGGTGGCAAATTCTGCCAGCGCGCTGGACGGGTAGCCTCGCAGGCCATTGCCAGAGACCACGATGATGGCCTGGGCAGGCACGATGGTGCCGTCCTCGTAATCAATAAAGCCCTCGTCGCGCAGCTTCTGGAGCACGTCTGCACGCTCTTCTACTGAGGCCAACGGCTTCGTGCTCTCAGGATCCAAAGACAGCGCAGTGCCTAGCACCTCACCCCCAAGGGCTCCGGCCGAATCCAAGTCCTTGATATCTGCCTTCTTAGGCGCAGTATCTTTCAAGATGGGAAGCAGCTTGTCCTTAGTTTCGGGGCGCAAGAAGTCCTTGGTCAGCTTAATCTCGCCGGCCTCGGTGGCATCGGAAGACTTCAAGAGCTTCCGGATAGCGTCCACGTCGCCGCCATTGGCGTCATCGGTGGTCACGATGAGTACTGGGCGCTGCGACAATGTCCCGTCAACCATTTCCGCACCAGAATCGGCCACGAGCTTGTCGCTAGCCTCATTCTGGGTCTGCAGAATCTTATTGTCTTGGACCACCTTGCGGTGCTCCTCGCGGATGGGATCGTCGTCCGCCATGCTGGTGGTCAAGTTCGGCGCAATCACTAGGGCGCCCAAGGCTACGCCAACCGCGGCGCCGAAGCCCAAGCCTGCTACAAGCTCAGTCTTTGCCATGCCCTATGCGCCCCCAAAGAGGCTGGACCAGGTTTCGCTAAGGTTGCTAGCAAAGTCCTGGCTGCCGCCAAAGCCGACGATGAGGATGACCGCCGCAATGGCAACCAAGATTCCCAGCACTGCCCACAGCCAGCCGAGGTTGGAGGAAGGCGCACTGTAGAGATTGATTACCGCATCAGCGTCAACCACCTTGGTACCGGCCTTGAGGCGGGACAGCACGGCCGAGGGGTTGGTGCGGTCAGCAAAGATATCATCGAGGTCTACCCCACCGCCTGCCTGCACGATGAGATCCGCGCCGTGATAATCAGCAAAAAGCAGGCCCAGGTCGGTACCTGAGTGTGTTGCTGCGGGGAAAGTCATCGCACCGATGCCGAGGTCCTGGATGCGGTCGAGGCCTTCTACCTCGCCTTCCGGGTCCGCAGGAACGATTACGCGGGCACCGCATCGCAGAGCTTCATCGCTCACGCCATTGGGATCCCCAATAATGAAGTCTGGCTTATACCCTTGGCCCAGCAACGAATCTGCCGCCGTGCCCACTGCGATCAGCAGCGGCTCATACTCGCGGATAAAGTTGCGCAGCTGCTTGAGCTGTTCGCGGTGCCTATCGGTAGGTGAAAAGAGGACAACCTTGCGGCCGGCGATTTCGGAGCCGGAGGCGGGGACGCCGAGGCCGTCGATAAGCAGCGGGCCCTCCGAGTTAATAAAATCGATGGAATTGCCAAAGAAGGATTCCATGTGGTCAATCAGCGCGCCCTGCGCCGCGGTGAAGTTCTTTTCTGCTCGCTCGCGGGTTACCACGCGGCCAGTACCGAGCGCCCTATCGCCGCTAAAGACGGTGCCGTCCTCCCCGATGCGAGCCTTTTTGCCCTCTTTGAACTCGGAAACAAAGGACTGCCCCACGCCTTCAAGGAGGGTAATGTCGGCGTCAAGCAACATGTGCGGGCCATAATTAGGGACCGTGCCGGTAGAAAATTCCGCCACGTTAATGACGGCGGAGGGCTTAAGGTCTACGAGAGTTTGAGCCTCGTGGCGAGAGATATTGGCCGCATCAATTACGGCGACATCGCCTTCACTAAACTTTTTCATCCCCTTAGCGCCTGGAGTGCAATCGCGCAGTGCACCAGGCTGCTCGGGGTTACGGGAAAACAGAGCCATGAACCCTATTGTGGCGTGATTATGGTTTCGAGTGGGCGAGGCGCGCGGAAGCCTCTTCCTGTGCGCGGTCAAAAAGCTCCTGCGCGTGCGCTCGGCCGGTCTCGGTATCGTCCAACCCCGCCAGCATGCGGGCCAACTCCTCCACGCGTTCCTCCTGTGATAGCTCGGCCACGCCAGAGGTAAATTTCTCCTTCGATACATGCAGGTGCGCATCCGCGTACGCTGCGACCTGTGGCAGGTGCGTTACCACAATCACTTGGTTATGCACCGCCAAGCGCGCCAGGCGGCGGCCGATCTCTACCGCTGCGCGCCCGCCCACGCCGGCATCGACCTCATCGAAGACCAAGGTGGCGCCGTCCTCGTCTGCCAGCACGACCTCCAAGGCCAGCATGACACGGGAAAGCTCGCCGCCCGAGGCAGCAGAGGCGATCGGCTTACCATTCAACTGCAGCTCGGCCGCGTCTGCGCCGGACTTAGAATATTTCGCCTGCGTAAGCTCGACCGTCAAGGTCGAATTTGGCATGGCCAAGCCGTGGAGCTCCTGCGTTACCTGCTCCCCCAAAGCTTTCGCCGCTTTCCGACGCCCCCTTGTCAGCTCCCCTGCCCGCTCAATCATCACCGATTCAGCGTCTTTGACCTGCTTTTTCAGCTCCTCCAGGGCTTCAGTAGAGGTATCCATAGACTCGAGCTTTGCCGCCGCCTCATTGCGCCAGGCCACGACGCCATCAATATCCCCTGCGTACTTCCTAGTCAACGTGCGCAATTCCTGCTGCCGCTGGAGGGACTTTTCCAATAGGTGTGGATCCGCCGGCAGCCCCGCCAGATATCCACCGAGCTCGCCGGAGATATCGCCCAGTTGCGACGAGATCTCGCTGAGCCGTTCGCCCAAGGCTGCCAGCTCTTTATCGGTGGAACCCGCCAATGCCGAAACCGCCCGGCCCAGCAAGGCCGAGGCAGCCTCCTCCAGCTCCTCGGTGCCGTCGATGGCAGCCAGCGCAACTTCCGCGGACTCTCGCAGCCCATCGACGTCTTGCAGCTTGCGAACCAACTGCACCAGTTCTTCATCCTCGCCGGGTTCTGGGGAGATGCCATCGATCTCATCGACGGCGAATTGCAGACGGTCAACTTCCTGCGCCAGCTCGCGGCGCTGCTCCGTGCGCCGCTTATAGTCCTTCGCTAGGCTGCGCCACTCTTTAAAGGCCTCGGTATAGCGCTCCCGCACACGGGCCAATTTCGGATCCGCACGGTCTACCGCACCCAGTTGCTCCTCGGGCGCGAGCAAACGCAGCTGATCATTTTGCCCATGCACTGTAATGAGCTCGCGCGCGAACTCGCCCAAGGTTGCAGCCGGTACCGCCCGGCCGCCTAAATAGGCCCGCGATCTTCCCGCGGCAGAGACTGTGCGTGAAACGATATACTCGCCATTTTCGTCGGGCTCTCCGCCTACCGACTCCACCAGCTCACGGATCGAGTCCTTTGCAGAGGAAAAATGTCCCTCCACTGCAGCCTTTTTCGCGCCATCGCGCACCCGGGAGGCGTCCGCGCGACCACCGGCTAAGAGCCTTAAACCAGTAACCACCATGGTCTTACCCGCACCGGTTTCACCGGTAAGCACGGTAAGGCCCGCGGATAGTTCCGCGGAGCTCTGGCTAATAACGCCCAGATCATTGATGGAAATATCGACGAGCACTATTTCTCCTTCGGCCCGCGCCACCCTTCCACGGGCAGGCGCAGCTTCGAGACTAAACGGTCAGTAAAAGGTTGGTCATCCAAGCGTACCCACCGCACCGGACGCTCGCCTCGCACTACTTCCACTCGTGCCCCTGGTGGCATCGCAAATTCGCGGAAGCCGTCTAATATCACGGTGGCTGGAGTCGTGCGCATCGTCGATTCGACGGCCACTAAAGAATTGGGCGATACAACCAATGGCTTGGTAAACAGCGCATGCGCATTATTAGGTACCACCAAAATTGCATCCAGAGAGGGCCACAACACAGGACCACCTGCGGAAAACGCATAGGCGGTGGAGCCGGTAGGCGTGGAAATCAGCACGCCATCGCAGCCAAAGGACGACACCGGCCGGCGGTCAACTTCCAAGATTGCATCCAGGACGCCGGAGCGGTTTTGGTTTTCTACCGAAGCCTCGTTCAAAGCCCAGCTGCGGCTAAGAAGGGTTCCTTCCTCATCAAAGATGGACACATCAATGGTGAGGCGGTCTTCAATGCGGTAGCGCTTTTCAATGACCCGCACCAAGGCCTGGTCGAGGGATTCAACCTCCCACTCGGCCAGAAATCCCACGTGTCCTAGGTTGATGCCCAGCACTGGAATATCTACGGCCCGCGCCATGTCGGCGGCACGGAGGAAGGTTCCATCGCCGCCTAAAACCAACACCAATTCGCACCCTGCGGCCGCATCTTCAGTGTGGGGTACATGCTTTAATCCCGGCAGTACCTTTTCGTCCGCGCACACTCGAACAGTAATTCCCGCACCTTGCAAAAGCTCCGCTGCACGCGACGTCGCCTCCAGGTTCTGCTGGCGGTTGGCATGAGGTACCAACAGGATCTCACGTGTCATTGCGGGCCTTCCTCGACTGCGCGGTCAATCATTTCTTCCACTGTAGCCAGATCTGTGGGCTGGCCGTCCTTCTTCAGCCACAGGAAGTACTCCACATTGCCGCTTGGCCCAGGCAGCGGTGATGCAACAGCCCCATGCATACTAAGCCCCAGCGACAACGCAAATTCAGCGACTTCCTTGGTTACTTCTTTGCGTAACTCCGGCGAACGAACCACGCCACCGCTGCCGAGGCGCTCCTTGCCCACTTCAAACTGGGGCTTCACCATGGGCAACAACCAAGCACCGTCCTTCAGACAATCCACAATGGCCGGCAATACCAAGCGGAGGGAAATGAAGGACAAGTCGCCTACCATGCCGTCGCAGGGGCCGTCGGTAAGCTCCAGCGTCAAATTCCGAATATTGGTGCGGTCTAAAACAGTTACGCGATCATCGTTTTGCAAGCGCCAGAGCAGCTGCCCATAGCCCACGTCGACAGACAGCACTTCCTGCGCACCGTGTTCCAAGCACACGTCCGTAAAGCCACCGGTAGAAGCGCCGGCATCGAGGATGCGGCCGTTCATGTCGACGTCGAACGCCGCCAAGGCGCCCAAGAGCTTGTGAGCGCCACGTGAAGCCCACTTGTCTTCTTCGGCTTCCTCTACCTTGATGGAAACCTCGGGCTCTACAATCGACGCCGGCTTCTGCGCCTTGAAGCCACCAACCGTGACACGGCCGGACTTAATCATCTCCCGTGCCTGCTCACGTGACCGCGCAATCTTTCGGCGCACCAGCTCCGCATCTAACCTACGACGTTGTGGGGGCATCAATTCTCCTGCAATGCATCGCGCAACACATTGTGAGCGCGATCAAGCTGATCTACTTCAGCGGCCAAATCCGCTGCGTCTTCTCCAAGGATCTCTGCTACTTCCGCATCGATCTCTGCCGGTTCCTTGACGGCTCGAAAATCGTGCGGCTTTACCGCCATTGCGCAACAACCTTTTCCGCACGCTCGCTACGCGGCTGAATATAGCGCGGCGGCGACGGCATGGCCCATGCAACTTCCAACACCGTGCGCAACGCCTGAACGGAGGTAGACTTTTCGTCGCCGCCCTCGAGCAAAAGGTCATGGCCATCGCACCGCGCCGTAAATCCACCCTGTGCCCCGGGACGAGCGACAGAGACAGGAAGGGCCAGCTCGTGCATTCCTGCGCCAATAAAGTTAGGGCGTGCCTCCACAGGAGCCTCAATCAGCTCTAACTCACCAGAAACGCCGGTGAGCACATGGAAGGTATCCATTGCAGCAGAGTTACCACCTGCAATATCAGTATCCAGACGGTCTCCCACAGCAAGTGGCTTTTTCGCGCCGATTTGCTTTGCCGCAAAAGTAAACATGGCCGGCTCAGGCTTGCCAGCAGATACCGGCTCTACCCCGGTGGCTGACTGGATGGCGGCAACCAGAGAACCATTTCCCACAGCAAGACCTCTCTCAATCGGCAGAGAGGTATCGAGATTCGAAGCAAAGAACTTGGCTCCCTGGCGGATGGCCAAGGCACCTTCAGTCAAGTGTTCCCAGCCAACCGAGCGGTCAAAACCTTGCACTACGGCAGCAGGCTTGTCATCGGCGCTGGAAACTACCTTGAAACCCATCTCTCGGGCCAAGTCACGGAGAGAATCGGCACCGATGATAAGGAGCTTCGCCCCAGCTGGGACCTCTTCTGCTGCTAGTTGGAGAACCGCTTGCGCAGAGGTAACGATCTGTTCTGTACCCGCAGTGAGCCCGATGTCCGCGAGCATCTTCGCCACTGCATGCGGGCTGCGCGAAGCATTGTTGGTCACATACACTGCCGGCACTCCGCAGGTGTTGATGACGTCCACTACGTTTGAGAGTGGACGGCCGCCTTCCCACACGGTGCCATCGAGATCAAGGAGAAGAGCATCGTGCTTGCTGAGAACCGTCACTACTTGCACTCCTCTAGGCGCTCGGCAGCATCAGTCCAGTCGCCTTCATCAATAGAAACTGCGTGCTCAAACCAATCCCGAGCCTCGTCCTTCCGGCCTGCTTCAAGCAGAGCATTACCGTAGGCATAAGCGAGACGGCATGCGCTTACCCCGCGGGCATCGCGGTCAGGATGTGCGCGCTGAATGGTGACAACCGCGGACTCAGCTTGCCCCATGTCTAGGCGGGCGCCGGCCAAAACAATTGCCAGCTCAATCGTGGACTCTTCATCAAGTTCTGATGCTTCCTCCGCACGGCCTAGCTCGAGCGCCTTTTCCGGGCGGCCCAAACCGCGCTCGCAATCAGCCATGACTGCAAGCATCCCGGGGCCACCGGAAATGCGGCGCGCGGCGCGCAGCTCAGCGAGTGCTTCCTTCCACTCGCCGGCGCGATACGCAGCGATTCCGTTGACCTCACGGGCGATAGCAACTCGGCCTGCACGATCCTTGGCAGCGCGTGCGTGGCGCAGGGCCAGCTTAGGATCGTCCTCCATCCAGGTCGCAGCCATGATCATATGCTTAGCGACGGCCTCGGAATTCTCCTTCGATAGCGACTTCAGGTCCTGCAGCACCATCGGGTCCAGGTCGTTGACATCTACCTCTGCCGGGATGTCTGGGTCACTCATGCGACGGTTAATGCGTTCCTCACGGTAACCGGAGCGCTGTGGCGAAAAAGACTTCTTCTTCCGGGAATCGCCCTTAAAATCACGGCCCTTGTTATTGCGTGGCTTGCGGTCACGTCCGCCGCGCCCATTGTGATTGCGCTCCGACATTCAGCCCTACCCTTTCTTGGTTGGAACTAGCACAGAAATACCGGCCCTATTCTACAACCCGCAAACGAAAAGCCGGAATTTAGATCCTGACGGGCTGCCGCAGCGTTACCCAAACGAAATTCATCAGATTAACCCAGACGCACACCGTTACGAAACGGATGCTACCACCAGGAACAAGCAGCGCGCCTAAAATACCGTAGACAACAAATAGCAGGCCCCACAGCGCTTGACGACGCACCCCATTCCTCAATGCAGCCCAACCGAGAAGAATCACTGCGAGCAGAATCAAGACCGCACCAGTCGCAGCATCCCACCAGCCCTCACTGCCACCTTCACACGAAATAGACAAGAGCAAAGAGCCCGGCAGCGCAGTGCCGATACCGAAAAAGACCCTAAATCCAGAAGCAACTAGCGGTCTTTCAGAAGAAAAGTCAGCCACCGCTAAATCTCCTTAAGCCGCTGCGAAAAATAATCACGGTTAAACTCTTGGTTCTCAGCGAATTCCCTGAGCACGCCTGGCCAAGTCGGGTAAGCATCAATAAGGTTCTCTGCGACATTCAATAGTGGTGAGAATGCAATCTCACCCCATCTAACGCCTATGCCTACCCGTTCGGAGTATGCTGTGCTGCTCAATGGGCCTAGAGCCCACTGCCTACCGGAAGCAGCATTCATCCATGTACCGCTGATAGCCAGTATTCGGGAAACCTTGTCTTCGTAGCTGTGCTTGGAGTTTAAGACGCCTAGCACCGCGTCGAACGGAAATTCTTTGGACCCCTGGGTGACTTGTTCTACCTGCACCGGCGATAGCTCCGCGAGCGTCTCAGGAATCGCAACCGCTTGAAACTCTTCCAGGCGTCTTCCAAATTGCCGATGATAGCCATCGAACCACATGAGCTTCCTCCCAAACTAGTGAGTGGATAAGTGTAGCGAAGATGCAATGAAAAAGTTTGCTCTTCAGAACATCATTCGTAATAGCCCTCAAGCTGGCTTCACGGACAATCGCGGTGAAACGACGATTAAAGCCGTAGAGGACCTCGGCACTCGGTAGTGCGTGTTGTCTTCTACGGCTTTATACTTG
>NZ_JASBOF010000025.1:0-26513 GCF_039907195.1 Corynebacterium sp. c3Ub_189
ATGCGATCCTGGCTCGCCGTGGCAGCGGGGCACCAATGAAAACACCAATGGACTACTTAGGCAGTACTTCCCTAAAGGAACAGACCTAAGCGTCCATAGTGCAGCGGACCTAGAATTCGTCGCCATGCAACTCAACCGCCGCCCCCGCAAAACCCTGGGCTTTCAAACACCAGCCGAGAAAATGGCAGCACTGATAAACTCAACCGAAACATAGGAAGTGTTTCCACGACCACTAGAATCCGCCGTGGATTACTCCACGGTCACGGACTTGGCCAGGTTACGTGGCTGGTCCACGTCGTAACCCTTGGACTTGGCTACGTGCGCGGCGAAGATCTGCAGCGGCACGGTGGCCAGCAGCGGCTGCATGAGGGTCGGCGCCTTCGGGATGCGGATGACGTGGTTAGCGTAATCCTCCACGGCGGTATCGCCCTCTTCCGCAATCACGATGGTGATGGCACCACGGGCGCGGATCTCCTGGATATTGGAGACAACCTTGGAATGCAGGGAGTCGCGGCCGCGCGGGGACGGCACGATAACGAAGACCGGCTGGCCTTCCTCAATCAGTGCAATCGGGCCGTGCTTGAGCTCGCCGGCGGCAAAGCCCTCGGCGTGCAGGTAGGCGATCTCCTTGAGCTTCAGCGCGCCCTCAAGAGCTACAGGGAAGCCGACGTGGCGGCCCAAGAAGAGCACGGATTCCGCATCCTTCATGGAGTTGGCCAGGTTGGCCACCTGGTCCTCTTCGTCGATGACGTTTTGGACCTTGTCCGGCATGTGGCGCAGCTCAGCCAGAACGCTCTGGATTTCATCGGCGAACATGTTGCCGCGCAGCTGAGCCAGGTAGAGGCCGAGCAGATAGGTAGCGGTAATCTGCGCCAGGAAGGCCTTGGTGGAGGCCACGGCGATTTCCGGACCGGCGTGGGTGTAGAGCGCGGCATCGGATTCGCGCGGAATGGACGAGCCCTGGGTATTGCAGATGGCAATAACCTTGGCGCCCTGCTGGCGGGCGTGGCGCACGGCCATCAGGGTATCCATGGTCTCACCGGACTGGGACAGCGCGACGACGAGGGTCTTCTCGTTCACGATCGGATCGCGGTAGCGGAACTCGTGGGCGAGCTCGACCTCGGTAGGAATGCGGCACCAGTGCTCGATGGCATAGCGTGCCACGTGGCCGGCGTAGGCGGCGGTACCGCAAGCGATGACGATGATCTTGTCGATGGACTTCAAAACGGTCTCATCGATGCGCAGATCATCGAGGGTCAGCTGGCCCTGTTCGTCGAAGCGGCCGAGCAGGGTATCGCGCACAGCGGAAGGCTGATCGTGGATTTCCTTTTCCATGAAGGAATCGAAGCCACCCTTTTCGGCAGCGGCGGCATCCCACTTGATTTCAAAAGGCTTGCCCTGTGCAGGGTTGCCCTCATAATCGGTGATTTCTACCTCGTCGGCGGTGATGGTCACGACCTGGTCGTTGTCCATCTCCACGGCGGACTTGGTGTAATCGATGAAGCCGGATACGTCAGAGCCGAGGAAGTTCTCGCCCTCGCCCAGGCCGATAACCAGCGGCGAGTCACGGCGAGCGGCAACGATGCGATCGGCCTGCTCGGCGTGGATGGCCAGCAGGGTGAATGCGCCCTCGAGGCGGGAGCAGGTCAGCTGCATCGCCTTGGTGAGGTCACCAGCGGCCTCGTTGTGGAAGACATCGCCCAGCAAAGTAGCGGCAACTTCGGTATCGGTCTCGGAGACGAAGTTATAGCCCTTGTTCAAAAGCTCGGACTTGAGCTCGGCGAAGTTCTCAATGATGCCGTTGTGCACCACGGCCAGCTTGCCGCCATCGACCACGTGCGGGTGCGCATTCAGGTCGGTAGGGCCACCATGGGTAGCCCAGCGGGTATGGCCAATGCCCAGCACGGAGTCTGGCAACGGGCGGGCCTCAATCTCAGCATCCAGCGCAGCGACCTTACCGGCCTTCTTGCGCCAGCTGATGTCCCCGTCGGCGTACATTGCTACGCCAGCGGAGTCATAGCCGCGGTATTCCAAACGGCGCAGCCCTTCCAGAACTACGTCGAGGGCGAAGTAATCACGGTCACCACCAGCGTGACCAATATATCCAACAATTCCACACATGGTTGCTGATTTTACAGCACGAGGGGCAAACCTCTAGGCGGGCGGGGCGTCGGCAAGCGAAGCCTAACACCCCACCCGCTAGTGCGCTGGGAAAACTAGCGCGTCGCCTGCTCCAAAAGCTCCAGAATGTGGTGGTAATCCTCGCCGGTAGCACGGGTCAGGCCGAGCTCGCAGGTGCGGTTGGTCGAGGCGTGATACTGCGCCCCGATTTCCTTGACTTGCGCTGCCTCGGCGCGGGTAGCGGCTTCTGTAAGTTCTGGGTGGAGCATGCCGCGGTCGCCAGCATAACCACAGCAATTCCAGTCAGTAGGAATGTGGACCTCGGCCGCGGCGGCGCGGGCTACCTTTTCTACGTCCTCCATCATGCCCAGTTGGAAGGCAGAGCAGGTGGGGTGCACGGTCACGGAGGCCGCGGGGTTCTTGACCGCAAGCTGTGGCAGGAGGGTATCGGCCGTAAAGCTAATGGCGTCGATGACGGTAATGCCTACCGACTCCAGCATGTCCTTAAATCCGGCTGTGCAGCTGCTAGCGTCCACGATGACCGGCAGGCGCGCACCATCGGTGGCCTCCATAACGACATCGCGCACGCGCTGTTCCATTGCATCGTGGCCGGCCTGCATGCCCTTAGAAGCCCATGGGGTGCCACAGCAGAGCTTGTCGATGCCCGCCGGAACCTCCAGCGCTACCCCGGCGCGCTCCAAGAGAGCCACGAAGGAATCGGTAGTGCCCTTGCCGCCGCCCTGCGGGCCAAACATGGTGTTCACGCAGGCTGACAGGTAGATGCCGGTGGTCTGCGCGTAGCGGTCGCCCACGCGCCCGGCCAAGCGGCCGCGGGACTTGCCGCCCTTGCCCAGCTCCGGCTGGTACTGCGGCAGGTTATCGGTGCCGATGAGGCTGCGGCCCACGTCGGTAACCTTCTTGACCAGCTCGGTGGGAAGCAAGTGCGCGCCGGTCAGCGCAAGCCCGGCGCCTTGGCTAACCACCTGCCAATTCTTGGCGGCAGCGCCCCACAGCTTCTGCTGCGCTGGTTGCGCCTCCTCGCGGCGCAGGCGCTTGATGAACTTGCCGGTATCGATGCCTACTGGGCAGGCGGTGCGGCACATGGAATCCACCGCGCAGGTCTCGATGCCCATGTATTCATAGGCCTCATCCAGCTCGGCTACGAGCTGGCTATCGCCGGCTTCTTCCGCGCGCTTGCGGGCACGGCGCACCACAATGCGTTGGCGTGGGGTCAGCGTGAGATCGCGCGACGGGCAAACCGGCTCGCAGTAGCCGCACTCCACGCAGCGGTCCACTTCCTCTTCCACCGTGGGGTTGAGCTTGATGTTTTTGATGTGCGCATCGGGGTCATCGTCCAAGATGACGCCTGGGTTCATCGTGTTGGTGGGATCGCAGGCCCGCTTGAGTTCTTGCATGACCGCATAGAGTTCGTCGCCGTACTGGCGGCGCACATACGGCGCCATGGCGCGGCCGGTGCCGTGTTCCGCCTTGAGGTTGCCCTCGGCGGAGAGGACCAAGTCCACCATGCCTTCGTTGAAGTCGTTATACCGACCGATGGCGTCATCGCCTTCAAAGCGGTCCGTAAGCAAGAAGTGGATATTGCCGTCTTTGGCGTGGCCGAAGATAACGGCGTCGTCATAGCCATAGCGGGCAAAGAGTTCCTGCAGGGACGAACAAGTATCAGCCAAATCCCCCACGGGCACGACGATGTCTTCCAAAAGGGCAGTCGTACCGGACGGGCGTGCCTCTGCTACTTGGGCGTAGAGGCCCTTGCGGAAGTTCCACGCGGCATTGCGAGCGGCGGTGTCTGCAGAGAAAGCGGCCGGGGACTGCAATGGCAGCTCGCGCAGAAGCTGCGAGCCCTTGCCTTCCTTCTCCCGCAATTCTTCTTCCGCGTCGGCGTGGTATTCAATGAGCAGTGCGGCCTGCTTGTCCACGTCGAAACCGGTGATGGCCTGCGGAACCTTGTCAAAGCCTTGGCCCACGCGAATAGAGGCGGAGTCCATTAGCTCCAAGGTGGCCGCCCCGGTATCCAACAGAGCCGGCAGGGACTTGGTGGCAGCGGTGAGATCATCAAATACCGCCACCGTGGTGGTGGTCAGCTTAGAAATCGGCACGGTGCGGAAAACCGCTTCCGCAATAAAGGCCAGGGTTCCCTCCGAGCCGATAAGCAAGTGCTCAAAAAGTTTGACCGGGCTATCAAAGTCCAGGAAGGAATTGAGGCCATAGCCCATCGTGTTTTTCAGCTGGAAGTGGCGGCGGATAATATCCACGGACTCTTGATTATCGCGCACGCGGCGCTGCAGGCGGATAAGCGTTTCCACCAGCTCCGGTTCCTGCTCTTGGAACTGCCGGTCTGCATCCGCATCGGCGGTATTAATCACCGTGCCGGTAGGCAGCACAAACGTTAGCGATTCCAGAGTGTTATACGTATTGAGCTCAGTACCGCAGGCCATACCGGAAGAGTTATTGGCCACCACGCCACCGATGGTGCAGGCAGATTCACTGGCCGGATCCGGGCCAAGCTTGCGATTGCGCAGGCCCAGGCGGGCGTTGACCTGGCGCACCGTCGCACCAGGCTGGACGCGCACGCGCTTGCCCTCATCCAGCACCTCGATGCCGCGGAAATGCTTGCGCACGTCCACCAGGTAACCATCGCCAGAGGCCTGGCCGGCAAGGGAGGTACCGCCAGAGCGCAGGGTGACCGGAACATTCTGCTGTCGGCCCGCACGGAAGATGGCGGCCACGTGTTCAGCCGAGCGGGCCTCAATGACTGCCTTGGGGGTGTACAGGTAGTGCGAGGCATCGGAGGCATGTGCCACGCGGTCAATGACCTCGGTCTTTACCTCCATCCCATAACGAGTAGAAAGTTCTTCCACATCAACGACGCCGGTAGTCATGTACCGCAGCCCGCCTTCCCAAAAATAAAAAGAGTATGTAGTTGCCCACACATTGCACTCCCCTACACACAGGCGCGCAAGTTAGGAGGGGCTTAGGAAAGCCTTTCCACCACACCCGTGGCTCGGCGGGATACTGCGCAGACATTTCTCAGATAAACCCACACCCTTTCCCGCCTAGCGGGTGATCTTCATCTATCCTTGAATGCGTGTCTGCGAATTTGAATAAACATCTAGCAACGTTGTCGAAGCGCGGTCGCAACCGAGTTTTGGTTGGCGACCTTGACTATGCCGGAATCACCGGCAAGGTTTATACCCCCGCGGAGGGCCAAAGCCTGCCCGCCGTGGCCTTTGGCCATGACTGGATGCACAAGATTAAGGATTACCACGCCACCCTGCGCCACCTGGCTAGCTGGGGCATCGTCGTGGTAGCCCCCGATTCCGAGACCGGCCCCTTCCCCAACCACCGCAACCTGGCCGCGGATATGGAATCCGCGCTGCAGATTGCCGCTGGGGTAAAGCTTGGCGCTGGCAATATTACGGTCTCCCCGGGCAAGCTCGGCATGATTGGCCACGGCATGGGCGGTGGCACGGCCGTGCTGGGCGCCTTGGATAACCAGAAGGTCGCCGCCGTCGCCGCGATTTACCCTTCCATCACCGCGCCGTCTGCGGTGCAGGCAGCCCGCCGCATTACTACCCCGGGCTTGGTCATTGGCTCCGGCCAGGAAGATATTTTCAATGCCGGCAACCCCGCCAAGCTGGCCCATAACTGGAACGGACCGGTCTGCTTCCGCGCCATCGACAAGGGCAGCCACGCCGGCTTTACCGAGGATCGCCTGCGCAAGCTCGCCATCGGCACCGCCGCCTTCCAGTCCGGCCCTACCGAAATCGCCCGCGGCTTGGTCACCGGCTTCCTGCTGGCCACCCTCAATGGCGATTCCGCCTATGACGCCTTTGCGGATCCAGAGGCGAGCGCCAAGAAGGTCGAAAGCCTCGTAGGCGAGGACTTGGCCGAGCGCGCCGGCGTCACCCGCGACGCCTAAGGTATTAGCCCCGCCGCAGCACAGATTGCACCTGCCCCGACGCGTTCCTTGAGCGTGCCGGGGCAGCGCCATATCGGGGCCTTGGCGCCGTCGCCGCTTGCCGACGCCCCACCTGCCCCTTCTCCCCTCGCGCCTCCTGCATGGCTTTATCCGCGGACTTTTCTAGCTCGTCTTGGGCTTTCGCCAGCGTTTTTTCAAATTCCAGCAGGCGTTTAGCCGTCCTTTCCCGAAAGCCCTGCGCAAATTCTGCGAAGTCGTTATTCATTACCACTGACCTGCCTTTCGTGCCTTAATGGTTGGTTCTTCTGGCGCGGGTGCCGCCTCCTGCTGCGGTGCTGGGTCCGGTGCCGGTGCTGGTTCAGGAGCTGGGGTTGGTGCCGGTGACGGTGCCGGCGCCTCTGCTGGACCGGCCGCCTGGAGGTGTGCCACCTTCTCTGGTGGCGGCGTTGGCTCCTCTACCTGAGACAGCTCAGGAGGCGGCGCCATTACGCCATCATCACCAACTGGCTCCGGTTCGGGGCATGGCTCCGGCTCCGGCTCGGGTTCGGGCTCAGGTTCCGGGCAGGGATCTGGTTCTGGCTCTGGCTGAGGCTCAGGGACGGGGTCCGGTTCGGGCTCTTGCACCGGGCAATCCGCTTCGGACATGTTCTCCAGGCACTGCGCGGCGCCTTCCACAATGAGGCCCACGCCTACCAAAGCAATTCCGGCCCCTACCAGGCCGAGACTGCCACTGCAGGAGGATTCAATTCCACAGCCTTCTGAGCTGGTTTGGGTCGTTTCCACACATTCTTCGGTACTTTCCGCGGTATTTTCCGGGCAGAGCGTTTCCTCGCCTGCGCCCGAGTCAGAAGCGGGTTCCGTATCCATGTCTAGCTTAGGTTTCGGCTCTGGCTGGGGTTCAGGTTCCGGGCACGGCTCTTCTACTTGCTGTGGCTGTTCTGGCGGCTCCTGCGGCGGAATGATCTCCGCCTGTGCCGGCCTGGTGATCTCTACGTCGCGCTGGGACTGCGCTGGTCGCTCGGTAAATGATTGCTCGGTGCATTCATTGCAGTGGCAGCCCGCGCCGTGTTCTGCAGTGGTCTCCGTGTGCACTTCCGTCTTGGATGATTGCTCCGGCTCGGGCTCGGGGCATTCCCTTGGCGGAACTGGTGGTGGCGAAGGAGGCGCCGGCTGTGGCGGCGTGGAAGTGGTCTGGCTGGATTCTTGCTTTGAGTCGGGCTCCGGCATGGGCGTGGGCTCTGGTGGACACTCCACCTGGGCCGGCTCGGTGGGCTGCGAGGGCGGGGGCGGGGGCGGGCATTCTTCCGGCATTGGGCGCTCACAGACGCATTCGCAGCGCGATTCAAACTCGTTATAGCAGGACTCAATCGCATCATCGCGGTCGCGGCAGGTGCTAGCGATATTGTGATTCGTCTCTTCGATAACGCGCCCACCGATGGTGGAAAGAATCGGGATAATAAACCTGGCCAGCGGGTGCTTGGTGGCCACCATGGACAAGATATTCAGCAGTGGGATGACCGCAGAGATGAGCTCGGTTAGGGCGGTGTCGGAGACATCGACGACGTCGGCAATAGCGCCCGAGCACTGCTCCGCCGAACTGGTGAGATGGGCGGCGTCCTGGCGGTCAATGTCGAAGTCTTCCTGCACGCCGCACAGGTGCTCACGCATGGCTCCTTGAGCAACCTCGGAATCATCTTGCTGCAAATAGCCCGCTAGTCCAGCACCGCCTCCCTTCGGTCGGTTACCGCCTACGGCCGCAACGGTGTTTTTCACCAGGTTTTCGGGCGCGATGCCGTCCACCGCACCGACTAGCTCCCCCAGTAGGTTCATCGGCATGCTGGGGCCCGAGTAGCTTCCCAAGCATGCGAACTGGAATTGGGAAATCGCGTTGGAATAGTCCCCCAACAGGGATTTTGTCAGCGCACTCACTTGCTGTCCGCCTCCCCGCCGCGTGCAAAGGAGCTGCCGAAGGACTCATCAAAATCGGCAAAGGCGCGCACCTGTTCATGAGCGGCATGGGCGGTGGCGGATAAATTATCCAACCTCTGCCCGCCGCGCTCATGGATGCGCGCCAAGACATCACGAATGCGCTCACCGTGGCCGCCAAAGTTGCGTCCAGCCGCGGCCACCGGAAAATCCGGCACCTCGGCCCGGTGGGCATCGCGTTGTTCGTCGTTATCGGCTACGACCTGCCGTAGTGCGGACATCGCCTCCGAGGGGCGAAGAAAAACCTCAGACACTGGTGTATTCCCCCAAATCCATATGCGGTAAAAGTTCTCACCTTCATTGGACTGGGGATTGCACCAAATGGTTCCCTAGGATGCCAAAATTCTTCCGCACCCGGCGGTTGCGCTAGACCGAGGAAACGATGGCGGAAAGCCTGCCGGCAACCTTGCGGGCCTGCTCCTTATCGGCGGCCTCCACCATGACGCGGAAAACCTCCTCAGTGCCGGAGGGGCGCAACAGGACGCGGCCGGTTTCGCCGAGTTCTTCCTCGGCCTGGGCAATGGCCTCTTGTACCTCGGGGGCGTCCATGATGACACCCTTATCAGAAACCGGCACGTTAATGAGCACCTGTGGCAGCACGGTCATTACCGATGCCAATTCCTTTAGGGACTTCCCGGACTTAGCCATGCGCGCCATGATGGACAGGCCAGTAAGCGTGCCGTCGCCAGTCGTGCAATCATCTGGCAACACGACGTGGCCAGACTGCTCGCCGCCCAAGGAGAAATCGCCGCGGTTGAGCTCTTCCAGCACGTAGCGGTCGCCTACTGCGGTGTGGCGCACCTCGATGCCTTGCTCCTGCATGGCTAGCTTCAGGCCCAGGTTAGACATGACGGTTGCTACCAGAGTGTTATAGCGCAGGTCATTATCCTCCTTCATGCCTACGGCCAGCAGTGCCATAATCTGGTCACCGTCAACAACATTGCCCTCGGCATCCACAGCCAGGCAACGGTCGGCGTCGCCATCGTGGGCTAGGCCCAGATCGGCGCCATGCTCGACGACGGCCGCCTGTGCCTTTTCAATGTGCGTCGAACCGCAGTCCTCATTGATATTGAAGGCATTCGGCTTGTTGTGGATAGCAATAACCTCTGCACCAGCCGCCTCGTAAGCGATCGGAGCAACCTTGGAGGCCGCACCATTGGCGGTGTCTACGACCACCTTGATGCCGCCCAGGTCGGTGGAGACCACTTCCTTCAAGTGGTTGAGGTAGCGCTCGCGTCCGTCTGGAGCCTCCGAGATGATGCGGCCCAACTTGGTGCCGGTCGGGCCATCCTCGGTGAGGTTTTCCATGGTGGCCTGAATCTGATCTTCTACCTCGTCTGGTAGCTTCTTACCACCTGCGGAGAAGAACTTGATGCCGTTGTCTGGCATCGGGTTGTGGGAGGCGGAAATCATCACGCCCAAATCCGCACCATAGTCATCCGTCAGGTAGGCAATCGCCGGCGTCGGCAGCACGCCCACGCGCACCACGTCCACGCCGCGGGAAGCCAGCCCGGACGCAATCGCTGCATCCAGCATCTCGCCAGAAACACGCGGGTCGCGGCCAATAATGGCCAGCGGCTGGCGCTCATAGGATTCGCGCTTGGCGGTAAATACCTCTGCAGCGGCCTGGCCTAGTTGCAAGGCCAGAATTGGGGTCAGCTTCTTGTTCGCGAGGCCGCGAACGCCATCGGTTCCAAAAAGTCGAGTCATGCAATCAATTATGCACTCCTGTGCCCATCGATTGCATGTTGGGGCGGTCTAGGCGGAGGCAAGCTTCTGGTTTATCAATGCGTTGAGTGAAATTCCTTCCGTCCTAGCTTCCATTACTAGTTTGCGATGCAGCGACGGAGAGGTTCGAACGTTGAATTTTCCCGAATATGAACGAGCCCCCAGCGGTTGTGGGATGACTTCCCCTGAAACCTGCATATCTTCTACTACTTCCGCGACCAACTTCAGAAGTTCCTGCTCTGCACAGCTACGATCAGAATCCAGCCACGATAGTGAAGGAAACTCGGCAACCGTCGCCACGAACTCATTGTCCTCTTCAGACCAGAAGACTTGATAGGTGTATTTGCTGACGTCCATTTTTATCTTCTTTCTTGCTCGCTTTGTAGTTTCTGTACCGCTTTAAGAACTTGGCGAACTTGGTAAGCTTTCGCTTTTCCTTTCGCGTTCTGAATATTCACTCGGGGATCTCCACGCCATGGCGTCTTATAAGTTCTATGCGACGTACCTTTGCTGCTTCTTCGTTCAAAAAAATAGTCACACACACTTACTAGATCCGAAAAAGCTATGTTCACTGGGCTTCTTTTCATTTTGGCCAAGATTTCTTCTACGCTGCTACCCACAATTAATCAGTACCACATATAGTACTACCATGCAGAGGTGTCATTATCCTCTGCCGAAGCTCAAAACGACGAAAGCCGCCGCCTCCCAAAGGAAGCAGCGGCTTTGCGTAGCGCTTGCGCGCGCAGTATAAGCGAGATTAACGCTTGGAGTACTGCGGTGCGCGACGTGCCTTGTGCAGACCAGCCTTCTTACGCTCAACTGCACGAGCATCTCGGGTGAGCAGACCAGCCTTCTTGAGGGCGGTGCGGTCAGCCGGGTTGTAGATGTTCAGTGCACGAGCGATAGCCAGACGCAGGGCGCCAGCCTGACCGGTCGGGCCGCCGCCGTTAACGGTGACCTTGAGGTCGAACTGGTTCTCGCGCTCCAGCAGGGTCAGCGGAGTGAGGATATCCTGCTGGTGCAGCTTGTTCGGGAAGTACTCGCCGAACTCGCGGCCGTTAACCACAATCTGGCCGGAGCCAGCAACGAGGCGAACACGTGCGACGGCGCGCTTACGGCGACCGACGGTCTGGATCGGGCCCTCGTGTACCGGAGCGGCAGCCTCGACCTCCTCGGTCTCGGCCGGTGCGATGGAATCACCGATGGTGTTGGTGAACTCTTCGGTAGCGGCGCTTGCTGCAGCGATGTCAGCAGCGTCGGCTACGTTGTTGTCGATGTTCTGCTCAGACATTACTGTGCCACCTGCTTAAACTCGAAGGTTTCCGGCTTCTGGCCGGCGTACGGGTGCTCTTCGCCTGCGAAGACGTGCAGCTTCTTGATGGAAGCGCGGGAGAGCTTGTTGTGCGGCATCATGCCGGCAACGGATTCTTCGATAACGCGAACCGGGTTGGCGTCCAAAGACTGACCCAGGGTCATGGACTTCAGGCCGCCCGGGTAACCGGAGTGGCGGTAGCGCATCTCGCGGCCGCGCTTGACGGAAGAAACGTGGATCTTGTCAGCGTTGATGATGATGACGTGGTCACCAGCATCAACGTTCGGTGCGAACTGTGGCTTGTGCTTGCCGCGCAGCAGGTCTGCAACGGTGGAAGCGAGCTTGCCCAGCACCACATCAGTAGCGTCGATGACGTACCACTTGCGGGTGATGTCACCGCTCTTTGGGTGGAAAGTAGACAATTTGACTCCTTGAAAGTCTGTCTCGGAACTGCCGGCCAGCGCTAAGCATCCATTCACTCCCGTACAGCGGCCGGTGGAGACCTGCAGGGAGCGCTTCGCCAGCTGCTTGCCGACGAGCGAACACATAGGTTTCCTACCCTACTTGCTCACCTGCCCAAAGACCAAAACACCGAAGCCGGCACCTTCCGCGGCTCAAACGGGAGGTGCCGGCTCGTAGGTACGGACTAGAAAGGTACGACTTTAAAGAATGGAAGAGATAGCAAGAGACAAGAACTAGAAAAGGAGTACTCACGCTGGTTTCTTGGCCAGGGCTGCGGCTGCGTCCGCCTCCTGCCACGCGGGTATGGTCAGTGGCACCGCAGCCCCGACGGGAACAGCGTGGAACCGTGCAAACAGGGTGTGGATTTAACCCCAGCTTGCGGCAGCGCGACGGTTGACGTCGCTCATTGCATCATTGCCCTGCGAGACGGTCTTGGAGATGGTGGCGAGCACGGTGTTGAGTTCCTGGGACGCCTTGTCCCACTTGGCCTGCGCTTGGTTATAAGCCACGGCGGACTCGCCTTCCCAGGTGCTCACCATGGGCTGAAGGCGCGCCTTCAGGTCTGCCAGGGTGCTGTTGATGCGACCAGAGGTGGCGTTGATATCGGCTGCGGCGGAAGAAATGGCACCGAATTCGTACTTGATCTCGGACATGTGGTGATGGATTCCCTTCTGTGAATCTATAGCTTTTGGGCTGCGGAGTAGTGAAGTGTGCGGTGCGGTTTAGAGGGCGAGCCCGCCGCCCACGTTGGAGAAGGCCTGGGTGTTTTCTGCTTCCACGTTGTCGAAATTGTGGGCATTGCTGCGGATATTGTCAGAGATAGAAGCCAAGGCCTCGCGCAGCTGCTGCGCAGAGGTGTTGTAGCGCTGCATCAGGTCATCGAAGGAGACCTGCGCCTGGCCGGCCCAGCTGCCGCGGACGGAGTCGACGACGCCCTGCAGGCGGGTGAGCTCACCCTGGACTTCATCGTTGGTGTTATCGACTTTGCCGGCGGTGGCAACCATGACATCGGCTTGTGTCTTGAAAGTCTGAGACATAAGAGTGCGCCCCTCCTTAGGGCGGATGAGATTGTGTGTATTTCCCCCGAAAAAGCAGCTGTGCTTCGCATCTGTGCTTTCTCACTTTTATTGGACTGAACTTTCCACCAAACGGTTCCCGGCTGGCGCAAAGTTTTTGACACTATTTTTTGACCAGGCTTTCCGTGGCCATGCGGCAGGCCGCCTTTTGAACGGCGTTGGAGTTATGCCGGGTATGGCATCCCACGGACATCTGGTGCCCTCGGTCTTCCCAGGTGGTCCATTCCACCAAGGAGCCGTCCCCAGGGTCTTCGGTATAGGTCAGACGCCCGGCCTCATCGGTGGCATCGCGAAGCGCCGGATCTTCGTCGACCTGCGCGTGAATTTCTTTAAACAAGGCATCCGCCGGCACGTTAAACATCTCATCCGCCGCCAACAGGATGCGTAGGTTCGGGTCTTTCCCGGTGGCGGTGACCAGGCCTTCTTCTACCTTGGTGTGGAACCCACTGGGGACGACTACTGACATTCCCTCCACGTCTAGGCGCTTTTCACCTGGGCTCAATTCGTCACTGCCGGATTCCGGCGCACCAGTAGTACCCGGTGGTGGCGAGGCCGGCGCGGACTCCGCTGTGCCCTCGCGGCTCGGCGCGGTGGCCCGGGGTTGCGGGTGCGATGCATCCGGAGCGGCGTCGTCATCGTCTGAAGCTTGGGCACCGATGGCCCACCAAGAAGCCCCAGCCACGGCGATGATGACCACGGCAATTGCCACATGAAAGATATCGATGGCTCCGAGCCAACCGCGCAGGCGGTCGGTCCAGCGTGGCGTTACCGGCTCGTCGTAGGCAGGTGCCTCCATCACCGTAGTGGGAGGTGCCGAATCAGTGGCTTCAGTAGTCGGGTGAGGAGGCGGACCGAGTGGGTCCGGGGCCGCTAGCGGGGAGACGGCTGGTTCTGGGTCGATGAGGCGCACCCCGGTGACTTCCAATTGCCGGCAGATGATGGAGGTGGCTTCCTGCGCAATGTCCGTACCGGAAGAGTCTGCCACCACACAGGCTTCCGCGTCGGGCCAAGACGGTCCCGCCATCTTGGATATCTGATCCATGACTTGGCCTAAGGCCCAGCCTTCCACAATGCCGGTTCCCGGCAGGTCATAGCGATAGACCGTTTCGGGCCCTTCAAAGATGGTGGCCGCATCCAGGATGGTGACGGTAATAGGGACGGCGGTGGTCTCCCCACCAGTAGGGATAGGGGTCTCGGTTGGCGTATGCGCGCTGAGATTGGTGGTCATTTACTTCTCTCCTTCTAGGTACACCGCTTGGGCGACGCCGAGATTTTCACCGCGGATGCTCCACTGACCGCGGCCGGGTGGTTGGTGGCAGGGCTTGAGGCCGAAGATGGTTCCTTCGTCGCGGTCGGCGTCGAAAAGCAGCAGCGCCGGCTGCAGATCGCGCACCGCGGAAAAGAATTGGCCAAAGAGGGCACGGCCGATGCCGCCGGATTTGCGAGCGATAACAAGGTGCAATCCAATGTCGCGGGCATGTGGGAGCAATTCCAGCAGTGGCGAGAGGGCAATATCGCTCAGCAGGTCCGCATCATCGATGACTAGGTATATATCTGGGCCCTGCCACCAATCTCGTGCGGCGAGCTGCGCCGGGGTGATGTCCGGGCCAGGCAGGCGAGATTCCAGGGTCCGGACTGTATCGACAATGGTCTCTTGCGCACTCGACTGCGTCGCGGCGTAGGCAGCAACCATGTTCTGGTCCAAGGTTCCCAGGTGGGCTCGGCGCTGGTCGATGACCACGAGCCGGGCGTCTTCCCGCGCAAAAGCGCTAATACCGCGCATGACCTGCGCCAGGAAGGTGGACTTGCCACACCCCTGCGCCCCGATTGCCACTAGGTGCGGCTCGCGCGACGGATTCCAGGTCAGCGTATCGAGGTCGCGCCCGCCGATGCCCCAGGCGATCTCGCGGGCGGGAACATCCCCTTGAGCTGCGAGGGCGGCCGGAGTAAGCACGGCGGGCAGCATCTTGAGTTGTGGGACTGGGTCAGCCGCAGCATGAACGCGGCAGATGTGGGCGATGTCCTGGTTGGAGGTGCGCGCTAAGAGCATATTTTCACCCGCCAAGGTGAGCCCGCGGCCCGGCGCGCTGGGGAGCTTTTGCTGTAGTTTGCGGTCGATGAGCGAATCCAAGGCCTCACCCAGGCGTAGCTCGAGGCGATTGGCAATGAGATCGCGAATAGCCGGGCGCATCGTGGTCCACCGCGAAGTGGCAATGATGACGTGCACGTGGGCGGAGGCGCCATCGGCGACGATCTCGGTGACCTTCTCAGCTATGTCTTCAAACTCGGCGCTGGAGGTACCGATGTGGTGCCAGCCATCAATGACGAGGAAGGTTGCGCACCGTTCTGGACGGCGGATAAACCCAGCTACTTCGTCGACGATGCGCCGTACCTTTTCGCCCTCCTCGCGCCCGGCAACTCCAGCCACGTGGGGCAGTCGCTCCAGGGATGCTAGCTGACCGCCGCCAAGATCGATGACGTAGAAGCGTGCCGCTTGCGGGTCATGCCGTAGAGCTAACGCAGAGACGATGGTGCGCAGCGCACTCGATTTACCGGACTGCGGGCCACCACACAGGGCCATGTGTCCGCCGTGCTGGGTGAAATCAATAATCAGCTCATCCTGGCGTTGGTAATACGGCCTATCGATAATGCCGATGGGCGCGCGCAGCGACCCTTGGTCCACTGCGGGCGAGACTGCACCCGCGTCATCTGCACCGGAAAGCCCCGGCAACGCGGATAGCTCAATAACCGGCGGTAGCGGCGGCAACCAAATGCGGTGCGCCGATTGATCGCGCAGGTGGGCCTCTTCCGCCGCGGCGCGCACGACCTCGGTAAGCACAGTGGTGGAGTCATCGAGAACCACTGCAGCGCTAGCATTGTCTTCTTCCTCGGACCAGCCATCAAAGAGCTGTACGCGGCCGCGGGAGGCTGCGGGGTGGTCCACGGAGGCGTCGGCAAGCGCCCGGCGCGGCAGGGGCCCAGACACGTAGGAAGCTTGGAAGCGGGTCAAGGCTTCGGCATCGGATTTGAGGTAGCCCGCGCCGGGCTGGCCGGGCAGGTGGTAGGCATCGGTCACGCCTAATACCTGGCGGGATTCCGCTGAGGAGAAGGTTTTCAGGCCGATTCGGTAGGACAAGTGGGAATCTAGCCCCCGCAAGCGGCCTTCTTCGAGCCTTTGGGAGGCCAAAAGCAGGTGCACGTGGAGACTGCGCCCCAAGCGGCCGACGGCGACGAAGAGTTCCGCGAAATCCGGGTGCTGGCCCAAAAGCTCCGAGAACTCATCGACCACAATGACCAAGGCCGGAAGCGGCCCGTGCTCATGCACGGCGGTGGCAGAAGCGTTGTACTCGCCGACATTGGCAAAGTTTCCGGCGGTGCGCAGCAGCTCCTGGCGGCGATTCATCTCGCCGGAGATGGCATCATACATGCGCTCTACCAGAGTAGATTCCTCCTCCAGGTTGGTAATCACCGCGGAGGTATGCGGCAGGCGGTCGCATCCTAAGAATGTCGCGCCGCCCTTGAAATCCACGAGCACGAGGTTAAGCTCGTCCGGACTATGGGTAGCCGCCAGCGCGGTGACAAGGGTGCGCAGCAGCTCCGACTTGCCGCTGCCGGTCGCACCGATGCACAGGCCGTGCGGCCCCATTCCGCCGTGGGCAGATTCCTTGAGGTCCACGGTGACGGGCTGACCCACCGTATCGATGCCGATGGGCACCATGAGACGCGCCGAGCCCTCCCGGCCATGCCACATGCCACTGGCTGCTAGCTCTTCCACATCGCGGTAACCCAAAAGGCCCATAAGGTCACTGCCGCGCCTGCCAGAAGTGCTATCGGGGCGGCGGTAGGAGGCCATACTGCGCGCGAGCAATGTCGCTCCGGCCGCACTCATTCCATCAGGAGCCCCAAGGTCTTCCACCCCTGCCGCGGTGACCACCTGCAGCTGCTCCCCTGCCACGAGGCTTAGTCCTTCGTGTTCAGCGCGTACCCCCAGCGCCGAAGACGGCGCCCCACCGACCTCAATGATGGTGGTATAGGAATTATCGTGGAAGAAGTCTTCGGTTCCCGTGGTCAGCACACCATCGACGATGAGGATGCGAAAGCGCGCCTTTTCCGGTGTGCGCGCATGGGGCAGCCACTTCAGCCACTCCCACTGGCCACCGATGGCCTCGATAACGCAGGTTTCCGGGCCATGCGCCAACGCCATCTGCAGCACCATTGCGCGCACCATATCTCGGGCGGGATCTGCGGGCTCTTCACCTCGGGAAGACGCGGTACCTGACACGGACAGGAAGCGAAAGGCCTGCAGTTGGATAACCACCGGCATATCCGGAACGGTGCCCACCGCCTTTATGGTCTGGCGCATGCTTACCGCACACACCGGGTCCAAGTCTTCCGTGGCGCCCGAATCCGGCACGTTGATGGGGGTGCACAAAGTCGTTGGTCCAGTTCCCACGCGTACCTCGAGGGCGTCCGAGTCATCCGGGCCACGCTCCCACATACGGCGCGAGCCGACTAGAGTGCTGAGTTCCACCGGTGCCGGGTGGCGATAACTTTCATGTGCACGCTGCGCCGAGGCATTGCGCAGCGCCTTTTCTCGCAACGCTTTGATGTGGCGCAGGTAAGTGCGCCGGGTTTCATCCGGGTCCTGCCCGCTGTTATTGGGCCCAAACATCATGGCCATGCTCGCCAGCATCATCAATGGAAACATCAAGGCCATCGGGCTAATCTGCCGGGATTCCCCAGCGCCTAACACCATGAGGGCGACCATGCCGAGCATCGCCGCAATCATCACCACCGGAAGCAGCAGCCGCACCAGCGGCACCGGTTGTGGACGCACCGCTTCCGGGACCTCCTCGGCCTCGATGCTGCCGGTGGGCAGCGGCGGCGCAGCATCCCGCAATGGCATGGTCAACGGCTCAATGACGCGGGTATCCCCGATCCCAAGCATGCCTAAATAACCTCCCCCGAGCCACGCGCCAAGCGCCCTTGGCCCCCTGCCAAGATTCCCCGCGCTGCGGTGGACACGTCGCCACTAGTAAGCCACAATATGTGGCATTGGGCAAGGGGGACGCCCACAATCCATACATTTTTCGGGGGACATCATGACTACTGCAACGGCGCATCATTTGCGCCTTACCGTTCGCATTCATGCCGGCGCTTTCCACAAGGAGGCGGACGTGGCGCTACCGCTAAGCTCCAGCGTGGGAGAGCTTTTGGCGGAAATCACTGACTTGGTGGATGCGCCCACCATTTCTGAGCCTTGGCGCGCGAGCACAGCCTCCGGCCGCGCCATCGATCTCACCGCCCCATTGGCTGCCACTGCGCTCACGGAAGGCTCCATCCTGGTTATTAGTCCGCGCGAGCGCCGGCCTGCACCAGTGATTCGGGATGCGGCGGAATCGCTCGCCGCCGCGGCTGAGGAGGATACTACCGCCGCCCTTCCCACCATCTGGGCGTGGGCGGGGCTGCTTGCCGCCTTCGCCCTCGTGTGGGTTAGCTCCCTTCCCCTCGCGGCGTGGGCGGCGTTGACCGCTGGTGCCCTGTTGCTCGCCTTGTGGACCCGGGCCTTATCGCTGGTGCACCTTAGCCTGGTAGCCGGCATGGCGTGTGGCTGGGTGGTAATTTCGCCTTCGCTTGGCGAAGCCCCCTTTGCCGCACTCACCGCCTGCGTCGCCCTCCTCATCGTGCTGCTTGCCTGCCACGTCACCGGGTTGAGCACGGTTCGAACTACCGCCGTGGCACTCACCGTCTCGGTGCTGTTATTGGTCGCGGCTTTGGGCTACCTGCTGCCCGGACCAGGGACAGGTCTCCAGGGCAGCCACGGTACGGCGGCTGCCGCCTGCGTGGTGATCGCCGGAATTATCCTGTTGGCCGCAGCTCCTGCGCTGACCGTTGCCACCGCTGGGCTCAAAGTCCCGCAGTTGCCCACGGCCGGCCAAGACCTCGCGGTTTCTGATGCCGTCCAGCCGGATGTCGATATCCGTGCCCGGCGCGCCGGCAGCGCCTATGAGGGAATGTGCTGCGGGCTGGCACTCTGCCTCATTCCAGCCCTTATCGCCCTCTCACTGACGGGCAGTGGTCCGGCCTTGGCGCCGACGAGCGGCGCGCCTGATTCTCTCTCCGAATACGTTGCGGTGCTCTTTGGTGCTGAGCACACCGGCGTGGGGTTCGTCCAAGCACTCTGCGTGACCACCGCGGGTGCCGTCGTTATGCATGCTGCCCGGCACGGTCGTGCGTTGGCTAGCTGGGCCCTGATGCTGCTGGCGATGACCGCCTGTCTCGCTACGTGCTTGTGCGCTACCCACGCGGTGGCGAATTCCGGGATTGCCGATGCCTGGGCACCAATCCTTGTTGCCTGCCTGGTTCTCCTCGCCATGCTGAGCGCCCCGCTGTGGGCACCCAAGGTGGCCGGGCTCGAGCCCACCACCATCGCGTGGTTTGAGCGCATAGAATCCCTGGCCATTGCCGCTAGTTTGCCGCTGGCCGCGCACCTTGCCGGTGTCTTCGTGCTCATTAGGGGACTTGGATAATGCGCGTGCTACCCGCCGCTTTAGTAGTTGCATTCGCTGCAGGACTGACTGCTGCTCCCTATGCGGCCGCGCGCGAACCGGACCGCGAATGCGCCGCCGCACATTCCTCACCGCTTTCGCCCCAACCAAGCGAGGAGCAGCTAGACTACCGGGCCCGTCTACATTCCTTTGCTACCGGGGAAGGCGTCAAAGTAGCCGTTATCGATACTGGCGTGGCCCGTCACGATCAGCTGCGGCATCTCAGCAGTGGCGCGGATCTTGTCGCGCCGGAGGAACCAGAGCCGCATCGCGATTGCGACCTGCACGGCACCGTCGTGGCCGGTGTCATCGCCAGTCACGATATCGGTATCGCCCCGCGTGCAGAAATCTACGCTGTGCGCCAGACCAGCGCGCACTATCGCCAGGAAGCGGAAGACAGTACCACCGGATCGCTGGACACCTTGGCCCGCGCCATCGATGACGCCGCCGCTGCCGGTGCCCACGTCATCAACATTTCGGTTGTTTCCTGCGTCCCGCCGGATGTGGCCGCGCAGGTCGATACTTCTCGATTGGATCGTGCTTTGGCTCATGCGGAAGATTCCGGGGCCGTGGTGATTGCAGCATCCGGCAATGCGTCCTCTGGCAGCTGTGAGATGGGTGACCGCGTCTTTCCGGCGGATTCGCCCACGGTGCTCTCGGTTAGCGCCCAAGCGGATTCACACGAACTCGCTGACTACTCTCTTAATTCGGCCGACGGACCCCAGCTTGCTGCGCAAGGGTTCATTCCGCTAGCGCTCAACCCCGCGGGTGGATGGGCCGATGGTAAGGAAGGCACGGACGGAACGGCGCAGTTCCATGGCACCTCCTTTGCCGCGCCGGTGGTCAGCGGCACCGCTGCCCTCTTGGCACAGCGCTTTCCCGACGATAGCCCGGCTGCCCTCCGCAAACGCTTGGAGGACGCCGCGGAGCCAGGTCACGGCTTCATCGACCCGCTCACTGTGCTCACCCACGTGGAATCAGGCGCGGACGTCGATACCCGAGCTATGACTATCCGCCCCGCCGACGAAGGCGACTCGCGCGCCCCCACACGCAGTGCCTGGGTGCTGGGTGGATTAGCGCTGGCGCTAGCTGCGTGGGCGGTATGGCGCGGGCTACGACCTAAGAACTAACCTGCAGCGCCTGCTCACGGTTGAGCGCAGAGCCTTCCGGCAGCAAGCGCAGGATCTCCCACGGCACCTGCGCGCCCACTCCGGTGCCAAGGGCTTCCAAGGTCTCCTTGTCCTTGACCTCGTGCCGCTGGCCCGTGGGTGAGACCACGTGATAGCCATGGCCGCTGTCTACGCCTACGCCACCAGCGTTAAGCCCACCAAAGCGATGGGCCACCGACTCACCGGCCAAAGCGACGGTGCCTGCTTGGGCAGGTACCACTACCCCGCCGCCCTCGTTAGCAGCACACATCCAGCCATCGTCTGGGGTTAAGAAGCGGAAGGACGTGGAGGGAAGGCTGAGGTTTAAGGGGGCGTCGGCAAGCGCGGCAATCTCCTGCGGCGTGGCTGTCGTCTCCTTGGCTCCCACGCCTGTGAGTATCTCCGCCTGGGTGGGGGTGAGCTCCGCTACGCCCTCGGCCGTACGCGCCCACAGGCTCTGCCCAGTATCAACAACCTCGGGCGGATCGGCCGGAAAGTTCAGCGGTGGCAGCTCCGCAAAGGCATTGAGCAGCTCAGGCGGCACGGGCCAGGTGTGGGTGTCATCGTCCACGCCCAGCGCCCGGCGCACGACGCGCCCTTCGGTGCTGGAGGAATCTGGCAACGCCACGCGGCCTTCCTCTGTGATAAGCCACTGCGTGCCCTCGGATTCCACCAGTGCGGCGCGCTCCTCACCGAGGCTTTTCTGCTCGGGCTCAGCAAGGACAATAATCTCCTGCGACGCTACTTGGTGGCCGCCAATGCTGGTCGGGTTTTCTGTAGACGGCGCCTCATCTTTGCCGGCCAAACACGCTACCCATCGCCGCTGGGGATTCTCGCCTGCCGCCGCGAGGTACCCAGGAGCATCCGAGATACCCACCGGTGAGCCCAGTAGCGCTTCTTGCAGGTGCTCATCCCCAATGGTTTGCGCCTCGGCCGCCTGCCCGGCGATAATGCGCGCCGACGCCAGGTTGAATACCGGGTGGTAGGTGTCATTGACATCCACAAAGAGCTGGCCCTGCTCCGAGCGCACAATCGGCGCCTCACCCGGCTGCGGGCTCGGCTGCAGCCATGCCAACATGCCAGAACCCACTGCCAGGAAGGCGACGCCGACCCCGCCGAAAAGTAGCGCTTTGCGGCGCCTTGCCAAAGGATCGTGGATCATGCGGATATCGCCCAGCACGAGCCCATGCTCGACGCGGCGGCGCAAGAATTTATGGCCCGATACCTGGGCCTTGGTAGTAGGCAGCGGACGTGCCATGATTTTCCCCCGAAAAGTCTGTGTACACCCAGCACACAGGCTATCCCAGGTAAGCACTGGCTGCCACTTGGGCGCTAGTCGGCGCTGCGCCTTTCGCGGGTGACCTCAGCGCGAGCGGCCAGCTGGTCAGCCGCCGGATAATCAACGGCGACGAGCGAGAGCCCCTTTGCCGGGGCCACGGGGATGCTCGACGAGCGCTTCGTCTCCTGCAGCAGTGCCGCAGCGAAATCGGCATCGCGGCGCCCCTCCCCCACGCGCAGGCAGCACCCCACCAGCGAGCGCACCATCGACCAGCAGAACGCATCGGCACTCACGCGGGCCTCAAAAAGCTCCGGTTCTTCGGGCGTAGAAACGTCGCGCCAGGAAAATTCCTGCAATTCACGGATGGTCGTGGCGTTCGGCTTGGCCTTACAAAAGGCCGCAAAATCGTGCAGGCCCACCAGGGCGGTGGCGGCGTCCTGCATGGCATCGATATCCACCGGCTTAATCCATTCGGCCGTATCCCGCGCACGCGTCGGCAGCGCGCCGCGCGGATTGGTAGTAATCCGATAGACATAGTGCCGACGCAGTGCCGAAAATCGCGCGTCAAAGCCCGCGGGTGCGAACTCGCACCCGTGTACCCGAACGTCTTCTGGCAGAAGCTTTGCTAGCCGACGCACCAGCTTTCCCGGCTCCCCCGCCACCGACCGCTGCGCCAGCATCTCTTCCGGAACGTCCACGTGCGCCACCTGGCCACGGGCATGGACGCCAGCATCCGTCCGGCCAGCTACGGTAAGCGGCACCTCCGTGCGCGCAATCATCGCGAGCTTCTCTTCGAGCACGCCTTGCACCGTGCGCAGGCCACCCTTCTGCTTGGCCCAGCCATGAAAGTCCGTGCCGTCATAAGCCAAGTCCAGGCGCAGGCGAACGAACCCGTCCGCCGGCCCTTCGGGGGAGGTCGATGCTGCATCTGTCATAGTGGGCTTCATGCTACCGGAGTGTTGACTGCCCGCCGGCGCTGGGTCTGGGTCGCTCGTGCGCTGAGCCCTGGTTGGGTGCGGACATGAAAAAGCCGCCGCCCTCCCACGGGTGGGAAAGGCGGCGGCCACGCGCTAGGGCTGAAGGGAAATTACTTCTCCTCGGACTCCTCAGCTGCGGTCTCCTCGGCAGGTGCCTCGGTCTCAGCAGCCTCGTCTGCCTTAGCTTCCTCGGCCTGCTTGGAAGCAGCAGCACGGGTAGCGCGGTTAGCCTCAGAGGTCACGGTCTCCTCGAGAACGAGGGAGATCTGGGACATCGGGGCGTTGTCGCCGGTGCGGTTGTCCAGCTTGATGGTGCGGGTGTAGCCACCCTCACGGTTCTCAAACTTCGGGGCAACCTCGTCGAACAGGTAAGAAACGACATCCTTGCGCGGGATGAGCTTCAGAACTGCGCGGCGGTCAGCAACGGTGCCGGACTTAGCCTTGGTGATGATCTTTTCGATGTACGGGCGAAGAACCTTCGCCTTGGCATCGGTGGTCTTGATAGCGCCGTGCTCGATCAGGCTGGCTGCCAAGTTGCTCAGCATGTGAGCCTGCTGCTTGGCGGAGCCGCCGAGACGGGCACCCTTCTTAGGGGTTGGCATTGTGTACTCCTCGTATGCGGTAAAAGTTGAGCGCGCGGCAATTAGGTCATTGCCGCAAGTCAGCGGGGTTCTTTACTCGGAATCCTCAGCAGCCGGATCCTTGAAGTCACCGGTTTCTGCGTCGTAGCCCTCGAGCTGGGTCGGGTCGAAGTCCTCAGGGGTGTCCTTGAGAGCCAGGCCCAAGTTAGCCAGCTTGATCTTTACCTCATTGATCGACTTCTGGCCGAAGTTGCGGATATCCAGCAGGTCGGACTCGGTGCATTCAGCGAGCTCACCCACGGTGTGGATCTCCTGACGCTTCAGGCAGTTATAAGAGCGGACGGAGAAGTTCAGGTCCTCGATCGGCATGCCATAAGCAGCGATGTACTCGGTCTCCTGCGGGGAGGGTCCGATCTCGATGCCTTCGGCAGCGTTGTTCAGCTCGCGAGCCAGGCCGAACAGCTCGACCAGGGTGCCGCCGGCGGAAGCCAGGGCATCGCGTGCAGAAATCGAGTTCTTGGTTTCGACGTCGATGGTCAGCTTGTCAAAGTCGGTGCGCTGCTCAACACGAGTTGCCTCGACCTTGTAGGAGACCTTGAGGACCGGGGAGTAAATCTGGTCGACCGGGATGCGGCCGATCTCACCGGAGGTAGGAGCGGCTGGGACATAGCCACGGCCGCGCTCGACGACGAGCTCAATGTCCAGCTTGGCGGTGTCATTCAGGGAAGCGATGTGCAGATCCGGGTTATGGATCTCCACGCCAGCCGGCGGCTGGATATCGCCCGCGGTGACATCGCCTGGGCCTTCCTTGCTCAGGTACATAACAACCGGCTCATCGGAGTCGGAAGAAAGCACCATGCTCTTGATGTTCAAGAT
This sequence comes from Corynebacterium sp. c3Ub_189, assembly GCF_039907195.1. Lineage (NCBI taxonomy): Bacteria > Bacillati > Actinomycetota > Actinomycetes > Mycobacteriales > Corynebacteriaceae > Corynebacterium > Corynebacterium sp. c3Ub_189. Next base: position 24,035 of record NZ_JASBOF010000025.1, read on the forward strand.
GATCTCGGAAACGTCTTCCTTCACACCGTTGATGGTGGTGAACTCGTGGAGAACACCATCGATCTTGATGGAGGTTACCGCTGCACCCGGAATGGAGGACAGCAGGGTACGACGCAGCGAGTTACCGAGGGTGTAGCCAAAGCCCGGCTCGAGCGGTTCGATGACGAACTTGGAACGAGACGAGTCGATGAATTCCTCGGTGAGCTGAGGACGCTGGGAAATGAGCATTGAAATTCTCCTTTTCGGCGACCGCTATTTGACGCCGGTAGAGGGGTAAAAACCTTCGGGATTGAAGATTCCTGGTTATCCGCCAGGCCATTACAGGCCGTGCGGTATAACAGTTTACTTCGAGTAAAGCTCGACGATGAGCTGCTCCTGCAGCGGAATGTCGATCTGAGCGCGCTCGGGCAGCTGGTGCACGAGGATGCGCAGGGTATCAGGAACAACCTGCAGCCATGCCGGTACGTTGGCATCGATGAGGGCGTCCTGAGCATCTTCGAACCATTCCATCTTCTTGGAGCGGTCACGGACATCGATGATGTCGTACTGGGTGACCTTGTAGGAAGGAACGTTGATGTTCTTGCCGTTCACGGTGAAGTGACCGTGGGAGACAAGCTGGCGAGCCTGGCGGCGGGTGCGTGCCAGACCTGCACGGTAAACTACGTTGTCCAGGCGGGACTCGAGCAGGATAACCAGGTTATCGCCGGTCTTGCCTGGGAGGCGGTTAGCCTCTGCGTAGTAGCGACGGAACTGACGCTCCAGCACACCGTAGGTGTACTTTGCCTTCTGCTTCTCCTGGAGCTGCAGCAGGTACTCAGATTCCTTGATGCGGTTGCGGCCAGCCTGTCCCGGTGGGTACGGGCGGCGCTCGAATGCCATATCTCCGCCGACCAAGTCGACGCGAAGACGGCGGGATACGCGGGTAGCGGGGCCAGTGTAACGAGCCATTTTCTTACCTCTTCCTTTCCCTTAAACCTTGCGGCGCTTGGTCGGACGGCAGCCGTTGTGCGGCTGTGGGGTTGCATCCGTGATCGAGGAAACCTCGAGGCCTGCAGCCTGCAGGGAACGGATGGCGGTCTCGCGGCCGGAGCCCGGACCCTTGACGAATACGTCAACCTTCTTCATGCCATGATCCATTGCCTTGCGTGCAGCATTCTCGGCTGCCATCTGAGCGGCGAACGGAGTGGACTTACGGGAACCCTTGAAGCCAACGTGGCCGGAGGATGCCCAAGAGATAACAGCACCGGTCTGATCGGTGATCGAGACGATGGTGTTATTGAAGGTGGACTTGATGTATGCGTGGCCGAGGGCCACATTCTTCTTTACGACGCGACGGCCGGAACGGCGCGCGCCGGAACGAGTCTTTGGAGGCATGAATTACTTCTTCTTTCCTGCGATCGTCTTCTTCGGACCCTTACGAGTGCGCGCATTGGTCTTGGTGCGCTGGCCACGTACAGGCAGGCCACGACGGTGGCGCAGACCCTTGTAGCTTCCGATTTCAATCTTGCGGCGGATATCAGCCTGAACCTGACGGCGGAGGTCACCCTCAACCTTCCAGGTAGCCTCAATTGCGTCACGGAGCGCCGACAGCTGGTCATCATCCAGGTTGTCAGTGCGCAGGTCAGGAGAAATGCCAGTCTTTTCTAGCAGTTCCTTGGCACGGGTTGGACCGATGCCGTAGATGTAGGTGAGAGCGACCTCCATGCGCTTATTGCGGGGGAGGTCAACACCAGCTAGACGTGCCATATGGCGTGTCCTTTCGGGTTGTTACGGCGGTTTTCTCCCCATCCGTCCCGCTCCATGCAACGCTTCGCCCGGACCGTGCCGGGAATCCTTGGGTTGCTTACCAGTGCGGGCTCAGGCCACCGTAGCCTGAGGTGGACAGAGTGAACCTGTGGGTTCACCCTTGGGTGAGGAGGCTTACTGTCTTTACTTGTAGCGGTAGACGATGCGTCCGCGGGTCAGGTCATAAGGAGACAGCTCTACAACCACACGGTCCTCTGGGAGGATGCGAATGTAGTGCTGACGCATCTTGCCAGAAATGTGTGCAAGAACCTTGTGTCCATTGTCGAGCTCGACACGGAACATTGCGTTGGGCAAAGGCTCGATAATGCGGCCTTCTACCTCGATTGCGCCTTCCTTAGCCATAACCTCTACTTTTCTGGCGACGGCCAAGTGTGCCGTCACCTGCATGTTTGTTGTCTACTGCGGTGGCGTATCCGCGCCAGCCTCGCTGACGCTATACACCGACTTAACAGCATACGCTGCAGCGACACGTTTTCCAAACCGCTGCGCTTTCCGACGCCCCGCTAGCTCTCCCGCCCCTGGCGGATTCTAGCGGTCGTGGAAACACTTCCTATGTTTCGGTTGAGTTTATCAGTGCGGCCATTTTCTCGGCTGGTGTTTGAAAGCCCAGGGTTTTGCGGGGTCGGCGGTTGAGTTGCATGGCGACGAATTCTAGGTCCGCTGCACTGTGGAG